>CAKUKR010000032.1 GCA_934663645.1 uncultured Muribaculaceae bacterium
CGCCTCAACTCGGAGTGCAGCGGCTGGATTAAGGCGAAAAACATTGAAATAATCTGATGCCAGAACGGCTCGGTAATAAATTAGATGTCAAACGATTATACCAGCGTGCTAAAAATAGTGCCATAAAACAGCATATTTTTTTCGCCATATCCTTTGCAGTTCGGGCAATTATTGCTAAATTAGCAATCGAAAAGAACACAACACTCAAACCTATATAACCATGAGCAAAACTATAACCTTCAATGAGCTGCGTCGCCTCAAAGACAGTTTACCCGACGGAAGCGTACACCGCATCGCCGATGAACTCAACGTGACTGTACAGACTGTACGCAACTACTTCGGCGGTGTTAACTACGAATATGGCAAGAACCAAGGTCTTCACATCGAGCCAGGCCCTGACGGCGGCATCGTCGTCCTTGACGACACCACCATCTACGACATGGCCGTGAAAATCCTGGAGGAAGAGAACAAGAAGTAATCCTCTGCATATCCACGTCGCCGCGTCATTGCTAGTCCCCTCAACGTGACATCCCCGTGATACCGCAGTTAGGGGTCGAGCACTGCACGATGCGATACAGAATACATTGACGCCGAAGTGATGCACTCCGGCGTCAATGCTATGGCAACCCTCGACAATAATTACAAACACCGACATGAACAGCAACATATCCCTCGCCACACTGCCAGCCCTGGATGCGACTCGCGTTGCCGCCGCACTGAAGAGGCGCGGCATTGCCGCATCACTGGCTGACACCGTCGTTTCAGGGCTGAAAACGGTCAACGTACCGCCGCAGCAAGCGCTCGATGCCTCGCGGATGCTTCGTACGGTGCTGGTCAGCAGTGATTCGGGCGTGTCGAAACCTAAAGCCGAAGACAGCGGCATACTCATACCCATAGACTTCTCTGACAAGAGCCTGACTGCGTGCCGCGTCGGCTTTGAACTTGCCGAGAGGCTGTCATCATACCCCGTGCTGCTACATACATACACACTCCCGTACATCGACTCATCGTTTGTCAAGGCTGACTATATCACCAGCGAGGCTGACGACGACATTTTCCCCTCCGACAAAATCACGGCTGCTGAAGCGTCTGCGCTGAAGGCATTTGAAGTCAAGTTGCGCAAAAAGCAGAAGGAGGGGTGTCTGCCCTGCGGACTGTTCACCTCGGAACTTTTGCCGGGTGTGCCTGAAGATGTCATCCGCGAATATGCACGCACCAAAAGCCCCAAGATGATAGTCATGGCGACACGCAGCCGCCACCGCAAGGAAGAGGAGATGATAGGAAGCGTAACGGCTGAAGTCCTGGATTCGTGCCGCGTACCGCTGTTCACAGTCCCTGAAGACTGCCAGTTCCGTTCCATACGCGAGATACGCCGTCTCGCCTTCTTCTGCAACCTTGACAGCCACGACTCCGCCTCGTTAGAATCTCTCTTGTCGCTGTTCGACTATCCAGAGGTAGAGATTACACTTATCCCAGTCAGCGACAAGCCGCTGGCGGCAGTCTCAGCTCACTGCGAGGCTTTGCTCGGCAAGGTACGTGACAAGTACCCCTCTGTCAAGTTCACGATGCATTGCGTTGCACAGGCATCGTTCAAGGAGGATTTCCGCATATTTGCCGACGCTGCAGGACTCGAGCTGCTGATAGTGCAAAACAAGAAGAAAAACATATTCGCCCGGCTGCTCAACCCAGGCATCGCACACATACTGTTCTATGACCGCGAGATGCCGATGATCGTCATCCCGGTATAGACACATATTGATACACGCTCATGATATATCCCTCTGATTTTGAAGATAAAATCGGTTTTACCCCCCTGCGTCACCTCCTCAAAGACTACTGCCGCAGCCCTCAGGGTAAGCTCCTTGTCGACGAGATGTCGTTCTGCACATCATACGCCGAGGTGAAAAAGCGACTCACGCAGACCTGCGAGATGCTGCAGGCCTTGAGCGGCGGCTCGGACATCCCATCGTCTGACATCCCCAACGTAGTGCCGTACCTTTCCGAACTGCGAGCCGCAGGGAGCTTCATCACTGCCGACAAGTGCCTCAAGATACGGTCGTTTATAGAGTCCGTCGCCGCAGTACGCGACTTCTGCTGCCGCCGCACGTCGGAAGAGGCATACGCCTACCCGCAGCTGGCTGACATATTCGACAGCATGGAGCTGTTTCCGCAGCTGGCTCGCGACATTGACGCTGTCGTCAACCGCTTCGGAGAAATCAAGGACAACGCTACCTCCGAACTGCACGACATCGTGCGAGCCATCAATTCCGTGTCAGCCTCAATGGCAGGGATAGTCCGCCGTGTCATGGCGCGAGCCATCGAGCAGGGGATAGTGGAGAAGGACGCAGCACCCTCGATGCGCGACGGCCGGCCAGTGATACCTGTCTCATCGGCTTACAAGCGATCTATAAACGGCATAGTCCACGACGTGAGCGCGACCGGCAAGACCTCGTTCATCGAGCCGGCTGAAGCCGTTGAAGCCGGCAACCGTCTGCGCGAACTGGAAATGCAACGGCATCACGAAGAAGTGCTTATACTCACGGCGCTGGCAGACAAGATACGCCCTGAAATCGAGGCTCTGCAAGCCTCATCAAAGCTGACAGGACTGTTCGATTTCATTATCGCCAAGGCTACACTCGCCCGAACCCTCGAGGCGCAGATGCCTATATTGGAGCGGAAGCTGGAGTTTGACTGGTATCACGCCGTACACCCGGCTCTGATGCTCACCCTGCGTGTGCAGGGGCGGCAGGTAGTGCCGTTCAACCTGAAGCTCGATGCCAAGCAGCGGTTTCTCGTCATCTCTGGGCCCAACGCCGGCGGCAAGTCGGTAACGCTCAAAACCGTCGGCATAATACAGTACATGACGCAATGCGGCTTGCTGCCAACGCTCCACGACAACTCGCACATCGGCATCGTAGACAGCATATTCATCGACATCGGCGACCAGCAATCCATAGAGAACGACCTCAGCACATACTCGTCGCATCTGCGCGGCATGAAGCACTTCATACGCCACGCAGGTGCCTCAAGCCTCGTCCTCATCGACGAGATAGGGTCGGGGACAGAGCCGCAGATTGGCTCTGCGCTGGCACAGGCCATACTCGCCCGTCTCGGCAAGTCTGGCTGCTATGGCATTGTCACAACGCACTACCAGAACATCAAGACATTCGCCGACAGCGAGCCGGGGTTCGTCAATGGTGCGATGCTATACGACAGGCAGAAGTTCCAACCTCTCTTCCAGCTCTCTGTGGGACACCCGGGCAGCTCATTTGCCATAGAGATAGCACGCAGCATCGGACTGCCGCAGGAAATCATCGACGAGGCGAAACAGATAGTCGGCTCAGACTACGTCAACATGGACAAGTATCTGCTCGACATAGCACGAGACCGCCGATACTGGGCTAACAAACGCCTCTCTATCAAGGAGAAAGAACACCGCATTGACGCCACGCTGCAATACTATGAACTCAAGTCGTCAGAGTTGCGGCAATCCCGCTCCTCGATACTTAAAGAGGCACGTGCGCAGGCACAGGAGATACTCGACACAGCCAATGCCAAAATCGAGCGCACCATACACGAAATAAAGAAAGCTCAAGCCGAAAAGGAGCAGACCAAGCAAATACGCTCAGAACTAGAGCAGTACAAGCGACAGGTGCAAGACAGCAAGGGCGACAACGCCCTGCCCGGCATAGCCCGGCTGAACAAGCGCAACAACCAGCAGCCGCAGAAAAGTCTTCGCAGCCAGCAGGAAACGATAGATGGAAAGAAGGAACTTGTGGCTGGCGACTATGTCAAGATGCACGACGGCGGCGTGGTCGGGCAAATCATATCCGTCACAGGAGGGAAAGCCGAAGTAGCCTTCGGCGGGCTTCGCACCGTCGTTGCCCTCTCAAAGCTCAAGCCAGCAGCCAAGCCCAAACCCTCGGCTGCACAGCAGACATTCTCCGTCTCGCAGTCCACGTCCAACGACAGCCGCACGCGCCAGCTCAATTTCAAGCAGGAAATAGACCTGCGCGGGATGAGGGCGGACGAGGCTCTGCAAGCTGTAACTTATTTCATTGACGACGCAGTGCAGTTTGAGATACCGAGAGTGCGCATACTCCATGGCACAGGCACAGGCGCATTGCGCGAGGCTGTACGCCAATGGCTCGGCGCAAGTACGGTGGTCAAATCCTACCATGACGAGGACGTGCGCTTTGGCGGAGCTGGCATAACCGTCGTCGAACTCTGACGCTCTAACGCTCAAACGTGCGGAAGTTTCGTGAAATGGATTTGCGTATGACACAGAAAAGTGCTATCTTTGTAGAAAGATACAGTTGGGCGCACATTGTGCTCTGGCCAGAGCTGCGGCGTATGCCACAGCATGGCCGCCGTAACAGAAACAATATAAGACAAAGATATGAAATTCAATGTACAGAGCAAGGCTCTACAGTCGCAGCTTCAGGCTGTCAGCAAGGTGATCAATACCAAGAACGCGATGTCGATACTCGACAATTTCCTCTTCGAGGTGAAGGGTGACCGCCTATACATCACCGGTTCTGACCAAGAGAACGTGATGACCGCCTCGCTCGAGATAATGGAGGTTGAAGGGCAAGGCAAGGTGGCTCTCAACGCCAAGCGGCTGCTCGACATGCTCAAGGAAGTGCCGGGACAAGGGCTGACATTCTCTATCAACGAGGACAACCTCGAAACGCAGATACAGTTCATGTCAGGGCATTTCAGCTTTATGGGAGTGGATGCTACGGAATACCCTGTTGACAGCCACGACAGCGAGGAACACCGCGACATCACCCTCGCCCCGGAAATAGTGCAGAAGGGGATTGAGGCAACGATATTTGCTGTCAGCGCAGACACGCTGCGCCCCATGATGATGGGCATACACTGGGATTTCCACAACGAGGACATCACATTCGTCAGCAGCGACACCCACAAGCTGGTTCGCTACATCAACCGTCAGGCACAGCCTGGGTTTGAGGTAGGATTCACAATGCCCGCCAAGCCGGCGTCGATACTGCGCAACATCATTTCCAAGGATGACAAGGAGCTGACGCTGCAGATAGGGGAGAAGCACGCCACATTCGTTATCGGCGACTATGTGCTGACTTGCCGCTTCATCAACGGGAATTACCCCAACTACGACCGTGTAATACCGACTGACAATCCTTTTTCGCTGACCGTAGACCGCGTCTCGCTGCTCAACGCCATGCGCCGCGTCTCACTGTTCGCGAGCCTCGCCTCTGGGCTGGTTAAGCTCAATATCTCTGCAGCAAACATTCACCTTTCGGCACAGGACGTGGACTATTCCGTGTCAGCCGAGGAGGATGTGGCATGCCAGTACGAGGGCAACGAGATGACGATTGGCTTCAAAGCCCCCTTCATGATAGAGGTGTTGAGCAACCTGAAGTCTGACGAGGTAGTGCTCAACCTATCCGACCCGACACGCCCGGGAATATTCGTCCCCTCAAAGCAACTGGATGATGAGAACATTCTGATGTTGCTGATGCCGATGCAGACTTTCGACTACTGATACTGACATGCGCTGACACAATGGAACTCAACCTGAAACGCCCCATAATATTCTTCGACCTCGAGACTACGGGGACGAACATTATCCATGACCGCATTGTCGAACTGTCGTTCATAAAGGTCATGCCTGACGGTACGGAAATCGAGAAGTCTCGCCGCATCAACCCAGAGATGCACATACCCGAGGAATCAACGGCAATACACCATATCACTGACGACGATGTCAAGGACTGCCCGACGTTCAAGCAGGTGGCACGCTCGCTCTACGATATCTTCGACGGCTGTGACATAGCCGGTTACAACAGTAACAAGTTCGACGTGCCGGTGCTCATCGAGGAGTTCGCTCGCGCTGGCATGACGTTCAGCGTCGCCGACCGCCAATTTGTCGATGTGCAGAACATTTTCCACAAAATGGAACAGCGCACCCTAGTGGCGGCTTACCGCTTCTATTGCGGCAAGGAGTTGACAGATGCCCACTCGGCAATGGCTGACACCCGCGCTACATACGAGGTGCTGAAAAGCCAGCTCGACCGATACGACACGCTGGAGAACGATGTGGTGAAGCTTGCCGAGTTCTCGCGCCAGGGTCGCAACCTAGATCTGGCAGGGCGCATCGTCCTCAACGACAAGGACGAACCTATATTCAACTTCGGCAAGCACAAAGGGAAGACTGTGGAGGAGGTGCTGCGCAAAGAACCGTCGTTCATTGCCTGGATGCAGGAACGAGAGTTCTCACGCAACACCATCGACGTGCTTCTGCAACTCAAAGCCAAGTATTTGAAAAACAGAAACAAGGAGGTACAGTGATGCTGAATGGCAAGCACATCATACTCGGCATAACAGGAGGCATAGCCGCCTACAAGTCTGCATACCTTCTGCGTCTGCTTGTCAAGGCTGGAGCCGAGGTGCAAGTAATAGCTACACCTGCGGGCAAGGAGTTCATTACCCCGGTGACACTCTCCGCACTGAGCGGCAATCCTGTCATCAGCGAATTTTTCACCGCCAACTCCGGTGAATGGCATAGCCATGTAGACCTGGGGCTGTGGGCAGACGCCATGATAATTGCGCCGGCAACGGCCTGCACCCTCGGAAAAATGGCTAACGGCATTGCTGACAACATGCTCGTTACTACATATTTGAGCGCAAAGGAGAAGGTGTTCGCAGCTCCGGCAATGGATCTCGACATGTGGGCGCACCCCTCTACGCAGCGCAACATCGCGAAGCTGCGAGCCGATGGTGTGGAGATAATAGAACCCTCGGCCGGAGAACTGGCAAGCCACCTCGTGGGCAAAGGCCGCATGGAAGAGCCGGAACGGATTGTCGAACGGCTTGAAGAGTATTTCGCCGCAGCGCAGTCGCTGGCGGGCAAGACTGTCCTCATCACGGCCGGCCCTACATACGAGAACATCGACCCGGTACGGTTCATCGGCAACTACTCGAGTGGCAAAATGGGCTACGCCCTCGCCATGGAGTGCGCCAGCCGGGGAGCGAGGGTTGAGCTTGTGAGCGGTCCTACGTCGCTGGAGTGCAGTCACGCGGGCATACGCCGCCACGATGTACGCAGTGCAAAGGAGATGTTTGAGGCCGCCGACTTGGTGTTTGACAGCTGCGACGCGGCTATATTCTGCGCTGCTGTGGCTGACTATGCACCTGCGGAGTGCAGCGATGCCAAAATCAAGCGCGAGAAAGCTGAGGAGATGACGCTGCGACTGGTGCGCAACCCAGACATCGCTGCCACACTGTCAGGACGCAAGCAACGGCAGCTTACCGTAGGCTTCGCACTCGAGACCGATGAGGGGCTTGCTGCGGCTCGCCGCAAGCTCGCTGACAAGAACCTCGACTGGATTGTCCTCAATACGCTCGCCAACCCCATGGCTGGTTTCCAGAAAGACACCAACGCAGTGACACTGATTTCAGCACAGGGCGAGGAGAAGGCCTTGCCGACGCGCCTTAAAACTGAGATTGCCAAGGACATAATTGACACCATTTTTCGTTGACACAAATATATGACAGCACACGGAAACACATTACCCTCATCGCTACGCGGCTTGCTGCTCGCACTGGCGGCCGTTCTGTCTGTCTGCGTGCCCTTGGCTGCACAGGAGCTGAACTGCACCGTGGAGGTGAACTCGTCTCAAATTCAGGGGACTAACAAGTCCGTGTTTGAGTCGCTTCAATCCTCGATAACGGAGTATTTCAATGACCGCAAGTGGACTAATGCCCAGTTTTCTGCCAACGAAAAGATAGAGTGCCGATTTTACCTGACAGTCAAGACATATGAGGACGACCGCATCAAGGGCGACCTGCAAGTCCAGCTGTCACGCCCGGTATACAACAGCACATACACGACAACGCTGTTCAACTTCAAGGACACGAAAGTCGAGTTCGACTATCGCGACGGCGACCCGTTGGTATTCTCTGAAAACACTATGGAGAACAACCTAACTGCGATACTCAACTTTTACGCCTACATGTTCCTTGCTCTCGATTTCGACAGCTTTTCCCTCATGGGCGGACAGCCGTATTTCGACCGTGCAGCGACTATCGTTCAACTGGCGCAGTCAAGCGGCGAAGTGGGCTGGCGCACATTTGAGGACACCAAGAACCGTGCCGCTGTGCTTGCTGCTTTCACCGACGCAAACACACAAGGCATGCGTAGGCTGCTGTATAATTACCACCGCAAAGGCCTCGACGAAATGGTAACAAGCCCCGACAAGGGCAGGGCTGTGATAACCGAATCTCTAAACGAGATTCAAGAGGTGTACAAGGTCGCACCCATGTCCGTAGGCCTCTCCCTGTTTCGCGACAGCAAGCTCGACGAGCTGGTCAACGTCTACTCCAAGGCTCCACAGAGCGAGCGCGAGGACGTGTACAACCTGCTGCACAACATTTACCCGACGGACAATGACCGCCTCGACAAAATCAAGAACCCGCCTGAGGAGACTCGCTAAGCCGCAAGTGAATAAAGGAATTTTGCAATGCTGAAACGCCTGTCAATATCCAACTACGCGCTGATTTCCTCAATAGAAATCTCATTTGGCGAGGGGCTGACTATAATCACCGGCGAGACTGGTGCGGGCAAGTCAATCATGATGGGGGCTCTGTCGCTGCTGCTTGGCGGACGCGCTGACACTCGTGTAGTGCGCGACAAGGCTGCCAAGTCTATCGTCGAAGCGACTTTCTCCTCCAATGACCGTCTGCGCTCCCTCTTCGAGGCAAGCCAACTCGACTGGGACGACAGCGAGATTATCATACGTCGCGAAGTTTCCTCAACAGGACGCTCACGGGCTTTCGTCAATGACACACCCGTTAACCTCAAGACCCTCGGTGACATAACCACGTCGCTAATCGACATACACTCGCAGAACAGCAACCTGATGCTGCGTGACCAGCACAGGCAGCTCGAGATACTCGACGCTCTCGCAGACAACGATGAGCTCCTCGCTGAATACAAAGCTGCTTTCCGCAGCTTTGTAAAGGTCAGAAACGCCTTGCAGAACGCTCGCAACGAGATAGCAGCCAACCGCGAGAACGAGAACTTCCTCCGCTTTCAGGTCAGCCAGCTCGACGCGCTCGCTCCTAAGGCCGGGGAACTCGAGACGCTTGAGCGGCAGTCTGAAATGCTCGGCGACGCGGAGGAGATAGCTGCCAACCTGTCAGCAGCTACACAGCTGCTCGACACCGGCGACAATTCAATAATTGCCAAACTCGCTGAGGTGAAGCACACGCTCTCCAAGGTCAATTTCCGTCTGCTCGAGGACGAAAGCGAGGATTGTTCGCTGCTCCAACGACTTGAATCGGTATACGTAGAGGCAAAGGACATAGCTCAGACCCTGATAGGCATGACGGAGTGCGTGGACTGCAATCCAGCGCAGCTTGCCGCTGTGGAGCAACGCATGACAGCGATATATGACGCTCTGAAGCGGTACAACGCCGTTGACGACACGCAACTCG
This sequence comes from uncultured Muribaculaceae bacterium, assembly GCA_934663645.1. GTDB lineage: Bacteria > Bacteroidota > Bacteroidia > Bacteroidales > Muribaculaceae > Lepagella. The sequence continues at coordinate 9,481 of CAKUKR010000032.1, forward strand.
CAGAAATACAGCAGTCGCTCCGTAAGCAGCTTGCCGCACTCGACACTTCTGACGATGACCTTCATGAACTCGAAAGCGAGATGAAAGAGAAGGGCAGGAAGTTGCGTGCTGCCGCAGACCGTCTGAGCGAAACACGGTTGAGTGCCGCCGAGAAGTTCTCTGACCTGCTGACAAAGACAGCTCGTCCTCTCGGCATGTCAAACCTGAAGTTTGCTGCCCTCACCTCCAAGGGGAAACTGACTCCCGACGGACAGGACAACATAGAGTTCCTATGCTCGTTCAACAAGAACCAGGAGCTGATGCCCGTCTCCGCCATAGCCTCCGGGGGCGAGACCTCGCGCCTGATGCTCTCTGTCAAAGCCATAGTCGCCAACCATGTAGCGTTGCCCTCGATAATCTTTGACGAGGTGGACACTGGCGTTTCGGGCGACGTGGCAGACAAGATGGGGGCGATGATGCGCGACATGGGGCGACAGATACAGGTGATAGCCATTACCCACCTGCCACAGGTAGCAGCCAAGGGACAGCAACATTACAAGGTGTTCAAGGCGGACGACGAGGAGAAGACCGTCACAAACATAGCCGCGCTCGACTACGACCAGCGAGTGGCTGAGTTGGCGGTGATGCTGTCAGGCTCGTCTGTTGATCAGGCAGCGGTCATGAACGCCAAATCTCTCCTCGATAAAAGCAACAAGAAATAACCATAATCAATGGATAAGAGTCAATACGTATTCGGCTTGCGAGCCGTGATAGAAGCAATAGAGGCTGGCAGGGACATCGACAAAGTCCTAATTCGCAAGGATCTGGGCGGTGACCTCGCCCGGGAGCTTGCCTCCAAAATCAGCGAGTATGGCATACCCTCGCAGCGCGTGCCGCTCGAGAAGCTAAACCGCATCACGATGAAGAACCACCAAGGGGCAATAGCACTGCTGTCGCCGGTGGCATATTACCGTCTCGATCAGATAGTCCCCGACCTGTTCGACCGGGGGGCTACGCCGCTGATACTGTTGCTGGACGGCGTGACGGACACACGCAACTTCGGCGCAATAGCCCGCACCGCCGAGTGCGCCGGCGTTGACACCATAGTCATACCCGAGCGCGGCAGCGCGACTGTCACCCCCGATGCTGTCAAGACTTCCGCAGGAGCCTTGCTGCACATACCCGTATGCCGCGAGCGCAGCCTCGCTGACGCTGTCAGGTATCTGAAACAGTGCGGCATCAGGGTCATAGGAGCGTCGGAGAAGAGCGGACGGCAGTTTACCGACGAGGACATGACCGTTCCGACAGCTGTAGTCATGGGTGCGGAGGACACTGGGCTATCCACTGAAGTGTCGCGTCTGTGCGACAGCCTGGCTGGAATACCCATAATCGGCCACATAGCATCGCTCAATGTCTCCGTTGCTGCCGGCGTGATAATATACGAGGCAGTGCGCCAACGCCTTCAGAGATGAATGTCTCTCCAGTCACCTCTTTTGCGCCTGTAGATTGATTTACTCCCATACATTTGCAGATTAGCAAGGTTTGAACTAATTTTGCACTGTAACAGGGACAACACGCCCCACAGCGTGTTATGCCCGCCCTTAACACACGAACATAAAGAGTTATGATCAACCGTATTCTCATAAGAGTCAAGGTAGTGCAAACGCTGTACTCTCATCTGTTGGTAGAGAAGGACTTTGCACTTGAACCGCAACCCTCATCTCCCACCAAGGAGAAACGTTTTGCTTACTCCCTGTATCTGGACTTGCTGATGCTCATGGGCAAGCTGGCAAACGAAATCAGTATACGAGGTCGCGGATACCCGCTCGAAGAGACCCGCTTCTTGAAAAGCGTAATGGCTGACGACAGAATGCGCTCACTGAGAATGAAATACTCGGCGCAGCCGTTCCCCTTGCAGTCTGCCGTATCCTCGCTCGCCGACAAAATCAAAGAGTCGGCGTTGCTGAAGAATTTCCTGAAACAAAACGACGAGAACGCCAACAGCGACATCGACATCTGGCGCGACCTTTTCAACACATACATCGTCAAAGATCAGGCCCTGATGGCTGTAATCTCCCGCCGCGAGAACTTTACACTCCGTGGCGTTGACCGCGCTGCAGAGCTAATGGACGCGACTTTCGTCAACTTCTATTCCTCCAACGGCAACCTGTCATCGGCTATACGTACCCTCGAGACAAGTCTGGATGCCTCGCGTGAGCTGTACTTCCGGCTGCTGATGCTTCCCCCTGACCTCGTGCGTCTGCGTGACCAGCAGCTCGACGAGCTGCGTCACAAGTACATCACCACGGAGGAAGACCTCAACCCCAACCTCCGGTTCGTTGAAAACCGCCTTGCGGAGGCTCTCGACCAGGATCCGGAAATCAGCGCGTACCGCAGTGAAAACAAGCTCTCGTGGATAGAACATGACCGTGTCACACTCTCTGCCCTCATGCGTGAGATAATTGCCTCAGACGTGTACCGCGAATACATGGAGCTGCCTGCTTCTGACTTCCACACCGACACAGAGTTCTGGCGCAACATCTTCAAGAAAGTCATATTCCGAAGCGAGAATTTCCTTCTCGACATGGAGGACAAATCTGTCTACTGGAATGACGACATGGAAATCATAGGCACATTCTTCCTCAAGACACTAAAACGGTTTGACGACCTGTATGACGTACAGACCGGCCGTGTCACTCAGGAGCCGGTGCTCCCCAAATATAAGGACGAGGAGGATGCTCGCTTTGGCGCGGAACTGCTCACGTACGCTCTCAACAACCGGGAGCTGTACCGCAGCTACATCGACCGCTACATCGACTCTTCGCAGTGGGACACTGAACGACTTGCGCTCATGGACGTGGTAATAATGCTCACAGCCATAGCGGAAATCATCAACTTCCAGAAGATTCCCACATCGGTCAGCATCAACGAGTACATTGAGATAGCCAAGTCCTACTCTTCGCCACGCAACGCATCGTTCATACACGGTGTGCTCGGACGGATTATAGCTGATTTGCGTGCGTCTGGCGAACTGATGAAGGAATGACACGAAACAACAACCAACTGAATATTAACAAATAAACACTGAATAAAATGACTGAACTCAATGCCATTTTACTACAAGCCGGTAACGCCCAACAAGGCAGCGGTTGGAGCGGCATCCTGATGATAGTCGCAATGATTGTCATCTTCTATTTCTTCATGATCCGCCCACAGCAGAAACAGCGCAAGAGAATGAAGGAGCAACGCGAGGCAATGAAGCCAGGCTCCAAAGTCCTCGCAGCAGGCGGCATCCTTGGCGTGGTAAAAGAAACTGGCGACCAATTCTTCATGGTCGAGGTTGATAAAGGAGTCACCCTCAAAGTAAGCAAGGACGCAATCTTTCCTCTAGAGGAGGAAGCTCCCAAGAAGGAGCATCACCGCTCTCGCAAAGAGCAGGCTGCTGGCGGCAAGGACACGACAGCTGACGCCTCCACTGCATTCCTCGCTGCGTACAACGAGGACAGAAAAAAGAAAAAAGAAAAAGAGGGCAAGAAGGGCAGCAAGCCTGTCTATACAGAACCTGATCCCGCCGCTCCCGACTTCATCAAGGACGAGGACGAAGAGGAACGACGCAGAGATTAATCCGACAGGCATAGCCTCATGACCGGCAAGGAGCGCATCGAGCGGCTGCATAAGTGGTGGAAGATATTCAAGACCTCCCGGGGGTTTCACAATATCCTCCTCTACGGAGTGTTTGTGGCTATCGCTGCGCTTTTCTGGCTCGTTATGGCTCTCAACGACAGCATTGAGGAGACCGTTGACGTGGGCATACGCATTTACAACGTCCCTGACAGCGTGACGTTTATCGATGATCCTCCTGCCGAGATGCGTATCTCGGTCAGCGGCAAAGGGACTTCACTGCTTCAGACATGCCTGTTGCGCCGCCCGACTATCAACATCAACTTCAAGGACTTTGCTGACAAGGGAGTTTTCCGGCTGTCTGCGTCAAGCATGGTCGGGCTGCTCAAGTCCACATTCGGCACTTCAGTCGATATCTCTTCATACTCGTTAGACTCGTTGCGGCTGCAGTACACAACAAGCCCCGGCAGGCGTGTTCCCCTCGTGGTTAACGCAAACGTGTCTGCCGCTGACGGCTTTGTCATCTCCGGCAAGCTGCGGTGCTCTACACCGGCAGTAACTGTCTATTGTGCTTCGCCCGACAATGACACCGTGTCGCGTGTATATACCGAGAAGTTTGTCAAGCGTGGGCTGGATGCAAGCGAGCAGGTAGAGGTGAAAATCCGCACGATGCCCGGAATTAAGGTTGTGCCAGCCAAGGTGACTGTCACAATACCTGTAGAGACACTCGTGAAGAAGAAATCCACGATAGCTGTTAAGGTGATAAACGTGCCTCCGGGCGAAAGCCTGCTCCTGTTCCCTGCCAACGTGGACGTAACATATTTTGTCCCAATGAGCCGGTTCAATGACGCTGACACCGATATCAACGTTGTCGCAGACTATAATGACCTTGCCTCGCACCGCAGCGGCAAGCTGCCAGTGCGGATAGGCACGCACGGCGCAGGATATGTCAACGTGACCCTCCTTACAGACTCCGTAGAATACACCATTGTGAGATGACGAAACAAACCGCACACTGCCCGCTGACACTCATCACTGGAGGCATTGGCTCTGGCAAGAGCGTCGTCTCTCGCATCTGCCGTTTGCGCGGTTATGAGGTTTACGACACGGACTATGAGGCCAAGCGCATCATGAACTATGATGCCAAAATCCGCCATGCAATCACCTCACGGTGGGGCAGTGCCGCCGTTTTCCCGGACGGCTCTCTCAACCGCAAGCACATAGCCTCGGTCATCTTCGCGGACGACCAGGAGAGGCTGTGGCTCAATGCGCTGGTGCATTCTGCTGTCAGGAAAGAACTTGAAGCGAGGATCAGCCTCCGCTCGCAGAGGATGTTTGTCGAGTGCGCCATTCCCGTGACATCCCATATTGTGGACTATTGCGACCGTGTGTGGCTGGTCGATGCCCCAGTGGAAATGCGCATCAGCCGCTGCATGAAGCGCGACGGAGGCTCTGCTGCCCAAATCGAAGCACGCATACAGTCGCAACAGCACGAGTTTGAGGCTCTGCCTCGCGATATAACCGATGTAATAGCCAACGACGGCTCACAGCCTGTATGCTCTCGCGTAGCCCAGCTGCTGGCGCAATGCCGTCAACCCGAATAGATAATAACAATCAAATACAACATTTTATGCTAAGAGAAATATTGTCGATTACTGGCCGCCCCGGTCTGTTCAAGATCGTATCGCAGGGCAACCGCATGATTATCGTCGAGGATATTACCACCAAAGCACGCTCTGCAGCGCACGAGCGTGACAAAATCGTGTCACTCGGCGACATCGCCATGTACACAGAGGGCGACGACCTCCCCCTCGGTCAGATTTTGCAGCGTCTGTACGATGCTGAGAAAGGGGCGCAGGTTGAGTTCAAGTCATTGGACGGCAACGCGCTGCGCGAGAAATTCGCTGCTATTGTCCCCGACTTTGACCGTGACCGCGTCCATGTGTCTGACATCAAGAAGCTCTTCACATGGTACAACCTCCTCTCAGCAGCCGGTTATGACAAGTTTGTCGAAGACGAACCCGCTGAAACCGAAGAAGAGGCCGAGGAGAAACCGGCAGAATAACACCGCGACACAGCGTCGCGCAACAATAAATGGCGTGCCCGTTTTGAGGGTACGCCATTTGTCTATTCTGCCGGGCAGCGTCAGCGGATGAACAGTATCTCGCGGTACTTAGGCAGAGGCCACAGCTCATTGTCCACCATAAGCTCGAGCTTGTCGATGTGGTAGCGTATCTGTTCGAGCAGCGGTGCAACTGAGTCATGGTATGCTATCGCCTTCTCGCGTTGGCTCATGATGCGGTTTGCCACCTTGCGGCACTCGATCATTTCGTCCACCATACGCTTGATAGAAGTGATGTGGTCAGACATTTCCTCGATAGACAGCATATCCCGGCCCGCTATTTTCGCAGCCTTCGGCTTGTCAAACAGCGCGTTGATTTTCGACACGTTGTCGAGCAGCAAGTTCTGGTATCGTATGGCGACAGGGAGGATATGGTTGACGGCGAGGTCGCCAAGTACACGCGACTCGATCTGTATCTTCTTGGTGTACGTCTCCCATTTCACCTCGTTGCGGGCCGCAAGTTCGGTAGGGGAGAGGACAGCCGTTCTCGAGAACATATCGACCGATTCAGGACGCAGGTAGGCATCGAAAATCAGCGGTGCGGAATCCTCCGTGTCCAGCCCGCGCCGTGCCGCCTCCTGCTTCCACTCCTCGCTGTAGCCGTTGCCGTCGAAGTGAATGGCAGAGGCCTCGCGTATCAGCGACTTCACCTCGTCGAGCAGGACATCGTTCAGGCCTTCGCCGGCAGCAGTGCGGGCATCCACACGGTCAGCGAATGTGTTCAGCTGGTCAGCCACGGCGGCATTGATGACAATCATCGCCGACGCATTGTTGGCAGACGACCCAACGGCTCGGAACTCGAACCGGTTGCCCGTGAACGCGAATGGGCTGGTACGGTTGCGGTCTGTGTTGTCACGAGCCAGCAGCGGTATCTGCGCCACGTCTATCGACACCTTCTCCTTGCTGTCAGCCCTCGACAGGATGTCCGACTTGTCATTGGCTATCTCCTCGAGTATCCGCGACAGATGCTCGCCAAGGAACATCGAGATAATCGACGGCGGAGCCTCATTCGCACCCAGGCGGTGTGCGTTGGTCGCGCTCATTATGGAGGCCTTTATGAGCGCGTTGTGTTTGTGGACTGCCGCCATGACATTGGCGACGAAAGTGATGAACTGCAGGTTCGACTCAGGCGACTTGCCCGGCGAGAACAGCATCGTGCCGTTGTCTGTGCCGAGGCTCCAGTTGTTGTGCTTGCCCGAGCCGTTCACGCCGTCAAACGGCTTCTCATGCAGCAGCACCCGGAAATTGTGCCGCTGCGCCACCTCGTCCATCAGCGACATCAGCAGCAGGTTATGGTCGTTGGCAAGGTTGGTCTCCTCAAATATCGGCGCAAGCTCAAACTGATTGGGTGCAACCTCGTTATGGCGCGTCTTGGCCGGAATGCCCAGCTTGTGGCACTCCATTTCCAGATCAAGCATGAACGCCTCAACACGCGCCGGTATAGCCCCGAAATAATGGTCCTCGAGCTGCTGGTTCTTCGCGCTCTCATGCCCCATAAGCGTGCGCCCCGTCAGCACCAGGTCTGGACGCGCAGCAAATATGGCCTCGTCTATCAGGAAATACTCCTGCTCCCAGCCCAGGAAACTCGTCACATGGTTGACGTTAGGGTCGAAATAGCGTGCCACTCGCGTAGCCGCGCAGTCGATGCTGTTCAGCGCACGCAGCAGCGGCGTCTTGTAGTCGAGGCTCTCGCCAGTATATGAAATGAACACCGTCGGAATGCACAGCGTGCCGTCAAGGATGAACGCCGGCGACGAAATGTCCCACGCCGAATAGCCGCGAGCCTCGAACGTGTTGCGTATGCCGCCGTTGGGGAAACTTGAAGCGTCAGGCTCCTGCTGCACCAGCATCTTGCCGCTGAAACGCTCGATAACGCCACCCTTGCCGTCATGCTCGATGAAAGCGTCATGCTTCTCCGCCGTTCCCCCCGTCAGCGGGTGAAACCAGTGGGTATAGTGACGAGCGCCGCAGTCGATAGCCCACCGCTTCATGCCGTCAGCCACGACATCTGCAGTTTCGCGGGACAGGGGAGTCTTGTTGTCGATAGCCGAGACCAGTTCAGCGAAAGTCTTTCCCGGGAGGTACTCAAACATCTTGCGGCGGTCAAAGACAAACATGCCGTAGATTTTCTCCGGCCGCGTATCGCAGTTGGCTGTCCGCACCGGCTTGTGCGAATATGCCTGCTCGATACACTTGAAACGTAGTGTAGACATAGTGTAGGAAGATTTTTACCTGTTAAGCGAGGTGCGTTTATGCACCCACACTGCAAAATTACTCATTTCCTCCGGAAATCCCAACTCAACTACAGCCTCTCTCTCTCGCATCACTGTGTATTTCTCTTCCCAAGAGAAATACAGCCGTCGTAAGATATTGAGTGACAACATGAAGGGAAAAGCAGCAACAAGTCTTGCCGAAGAGTCTTCGCTAATACACAAGCAAATTGAATGATATGAAGAATGTTATAAATATATTCAACCATCATTTGCACACATCCATGAAATGTTGTAACTTTGCCGCTGTGTATTTCTCTTGGGAAGAGAAGTACATGGGTAAAACTATATACGATTATAAATCAGATAATTAACAATATACCAAATGCTCATAGACAACAAGAACAACCGCTATCCGGAAGATGAACTCGGGATTAAGACTGTATGGGACTTTATCCATAAATATGCCGTGATGCCGCAGGCTATGGGCAATCTTGACATCGTTACTGGCTATTTTACTTTAAGGGCATTAAGCAAACTTTATCGGGAGATACATTCAGATGACACTTTCCGTATTATCTCGTCTGAAATGGTCAAGCCTGAGGATGAAAACTGCCATGTCATTGATTTGCTGAACGGCGACAAGGGCTTTGACACTGTGTTTGAACTCGAACAGTACGCAAAAGATGCAATAGCGTTCTTGCAGCGTGACTCTGTGCAGGTTAGGGCTATAACCAATTCATTCTGCCATGCCAAGGCTTACATTTATACTGCCAAGGACGCTTCCAAAGGAGACTTCTACCTAACAGGAAGCAGCAACCTAACCGATGCTGGATTGGGGCTTAAGGAGTCTTCCAATCTCGAGCTGACGATTGGGCAGACGTGTAACCGCACCAATGCCGATTTCAAGGAGCTGCGAGCATGGTTTTCCGATGCGTGGAAGGTTGCTCACGACAAAATACCTGTTGACCCCAAGAACCCTCGAAGCAGACGTGTTTCGGTTAAGGAGTACTTCATCATTCAGATTAAAGACTTCTTCCGCAAGTATACTCCCGAAGAAGTGTACTACAAAATTCTGTTTGAACTGTTCAATGCAGACCTTGACCTTGACGCTTCAATCGAGCATAAGCAGGATATGTCTCTGCTGCAGACGAGTGTGATATGGAAAACGCTTTTCAACTATCAGCAGAAGGGCGTAATCTCGCTCATCAAGATGTTGCGCAAGTACAACGGCGCTATACTCGCCGATGCTGTCGGACTGGGAAAGACATTCTCCGCACTCGGTGTCATAAAATACTTTCAGACACAGAATTACCAAACCGTTCTCCTCTGCCCTAAGAAACTCGAGCAGAACTGGACGCAATACCTGCGTCGTCGAGGCTCTCGGTTTGAGGCTGACGAGTTTGACTATCTCGTCCGTTTCCACACGGACTTGCAGGACGAAAGGCTGGAACAGCGGTATGACGATGCGAAGCTGTCATGGCTGCAAAAACGCCCGAAACTGCTCATTGTCATTGACGAGAGCCACAACCTGCGCAATGAGAAGTCAAGCCGTTACGTCGAACTCCTCGGCAAGCTGATTCAAAATAGACCTGACCAGCAAAATCGTGATGTCAAGGTGCTTATGCTGTCAGCAACGCCTATCAACACCGGGTTGAATGACGTGAAAGGGCAATTCAACCTGATCGGGCATGGAATGGACGATGCGTTCAAAGAGAATTTCGACATAGTGTCTCTGCAAAGCATGTTTACCACTGCCCAAAGAGCGTACAATGAATGGTGCAATGACCCCAATCGCACAGTCGGTAGGTTCATCAGTATGTTGCCGCAGAAATTCTTCAGCTTGACAGACAAGCTGATAGTTGCACGCACCCGCAATCTGATAGAGAAGACGCTCGGCGAAAACCTCGGTTTCCCGCAAAAGGAGCATCCTGTTAATGTGTACTGCGGCGTGGAGCATTTCGGCAGCTTTCAGACGGCAGAAGAGGTATACAATGCCTTTGACGGCTTGTCGCTCTCTGCTTACCAGCCAAGCCTGTACATACCTGCACCCAAGGACAAACAGCGCGACAGGAAGAGTCAGGAGAAAGAATGGGGTACTGATGTCAACCGCGAGCGGTTTCTGGTCAAGATGATGGGCATCATGTTCCTCAAGCGGCTCGAGAGTTCGTGGCACTCTTGTCTCGAAACTGTGTCTAAAGTCCTCAAGGTGCATGAGGACACTCTTGCTCTCGTTAAGGCTTATCAGCAGAACCAGCAGGACAGCAAGGTTGGGACTAATGCAATACCGGGAGCAGAGGACGAAGAGGACGACATTGACTTCTCGCTGCGCAAGGGTACTATCAGGCTTTCTGATATGAAAAACCTCGAGGGCTTCAAGCGTGCAATTTCGGCAGACATCAGGCAACTGAAAGTCATAGTCGAAGGGCTTCAGGATTTCCAACGCAAATACGAAGCTCGCGAAGAAAATGACCCAAAACTCGACAAACTGGAAAAATTGCTGCGCGAGAAGCAATCAAAGCCGAACAAGAAAGCCCTGATTTTCACTGCATATACAGATACAGCCCAGTTCCTGTACGATGAATTGCGCAAGCGCGGCTTTGACCGCATCGCATTTGTAAGCGGTTCGGAGGCTCGCTCCTCATACGGCTACAGCGGCGCGGACTACCAAGGCATACTCCAGCGGTTTGCCCCTTACAGCAAACTGTACCGTGAGCGTGACTGGCGTGACCTGTATGAGCATGCCCGGCTCGACCGCGCAGAGTATTTCGATGATGCAAAGGGCTGGCAAGTGCCATACGACATCTGGACTGCCAATGTGCGCCAGTTTGACGAAGGCACTTCTGCCATCCTCAATGAGCCTATTGACATTCTCATTGCTACCGACTGTCTTTCCGAAGGTCAGAACCTGCAAGATGCCGACCTTCAGATAAACTACGACATACACTGGAATCCCGTCCGCCTCGTGCAGCGTTTCGGCCGTATTGACCGTATCGGCTCGCCCAATGAGCGCATCAAATGCGTCAATTTCTGGCCGGCCCAAAGTTTCGAAGATTACCTAAGGCTCGAAGGCCGTGTAACCAACCGTATGGCAGCCATGGCTGTTGTCGGCGCGGAGATACCCGAAGAACTGAATGACAGCTACAACGAAATGGTGGAAGACAATCCGCTTATCGACAAAAACGCGGCTCGACTCCTGCGTGAGTTCTCCGAAAACTCAATCTCCGACATCGAGTCTCCGCAGACCCTTTCGTTCAGCGACTTCTCGTTTGAGGTATACCGTCAGGACTTGGTTGACTATTTCGAGCGCAACAAAGAGGTGTTCCGCCGTATGCCAAACGGCATTTTCTCCGGGTTCTCGTTTGACGGAAACACCTTCGACAAGATGACCGATAGCCTCGTTGCCATAATCGGCTATCCACATCGCGAGGAGGGTTCAAACAAGCCGTACACAGGCATCTACCTGATGTGCCAGCCGGCTAACCCCGAAATGCAAGCTGTATACCGCGAACTCAACCGCGCTGAGGTACTTGAGTTCCTGCGCAGCAACAAGAACGCACAACGTGCAGTCCCCGAATGGATTGAGACAAACGACAGCACACGTCTGTCACGTCTATCGGACATTGTGCGCAAATGGCTTCAGGCGCAAGTGCCGAAGCAAGCCGGCAATGCCGTACTCGGCTTAATGCAAGGTCAAGGTGCAGTAAACCGAAACAGACGCGACAATGACCTTATTGAGGACAAGTTCAGGTATGAGAACTGCGACCTCATAGTATGGGAATACGTCACAAGCGACAAATAATCACCACATTATCAAATAATTAATCACACAATCCAAGGAAATGGACATGAATAACTGTCTGAATAGATTTGCTGCTGGGAGCCTGTTTGACGCATCGTCTGCAATGCTGTCACAGCTGAAGATCAAGTTCACTCCGCAAACACGCGAGCCAATACCGTTCCGCGATATGTACACGCGGGCGATGCAGATGCCGAAGGCTTTGGATAGTGCATACGCCAAGGTCGCGGACTGCTACTTCGTCGGCGCTATCGATGAGGATTCGCTCGCAGGACGCGACAGCTCGTTTGCAATAGGGGAGAGGACTAATGAAATCTGCGAAGGCAGATATTGCTCCATGCTCGTTTTCGCCGTAGACATCAAGCCAGGCGAGAGGCTGACACGCTCAGAGATTGCCACGCTCACACGAGGCTTCAACCGCCTTGCCACGGCATTGCCGGTCATACTCTTTGTGCGCAACGGCGACAGTCTTTCCCTTGCGGCCATTGAACGCTCCAAATATACGCAAGCATGGCGCAACGGCGAGAAGCTCGGCAAGGTCTCAATACTGCGTGACATAAACGTCAGTCATCCGCACCGGGGACACATCGAGATACTCAATTCTCTCGGAGACAAGGCTTACCCCTCGTTTGAAAAGCTGTACGAACACTGGTTCTCCGTGTTCTCGTCAGACCTGCTGACCAAGAAGTTCTATTCCGAACTCTCCGACTGGTACGCATGGGCTGTGCAAACCGTGCGTTTCCCCAACGACCTCAACTCCTCGGAGACTGACAGCAAGCACAATAACGAGAGCGTAATCCGACTGATTACTCGCTTGATATTCGTATGGTTTCTCAAGCAGAAACACCTCATACCCAACGAGTTCTTCAACGAGGAAGACATCCGCGACAAGTTCATCGGAAACTTCGACCCAAACGGCAGAGACTCCCTGCTGTACGACACGGCGAAGAGCAAGTACTACCGCCTGATACTCCAGAACCTGTTCTTCGCGATGCTCAACCGTCCGATAGTGGCGGAAGACCATACCGAGCCGGACAACCGCCGTTTCCGCGTCAAAGGCCGTCAGGAGTTCAACATCAACAACTTGATGCGCTACGAAGATGAGTTCAAGGCTGGCGGCGCACAAGAGTTTGAACGCATCGCCAACTCGACCGTGCCGTTCCTCAACGGAGGCCTGTTCGAGTGCCTCGACAAGAAGAGTGCAGAAAACGGCGACTGCTACTACGATGGCTTCTCGGAGCGCAAAGCCTCGTTGGAGCGGCTCTACGTACCCGACTGCTTGTTCTTCGGTGGCGTGCCTGACTTTGACCTCTCGAAATGGTATGGCGAGAAGAAGAAAAAGAAAGTCCAGATACGCGGCCTGATAGACATACTCCAGAGCTATTGCTTTACCGTCGAGGAGAACACTCCGCTCGACCAGGAAGTGTCGCTTGACCCGGAACTGCTCGGCAAGGTGTTTGAGAACCTCCTCGCTTCATACAACCCGGAGACACAGACAAATGCCCGCAAGCAGACAGGCTCATTCTATACACCTCGCCAGATAGTACAGTACATGGTGGACGAGTCGCTCGTAGCTCACCTCTGCCGCGTTTGCGGTAAGGAGAACGAGCAACTGTACCGCGACCTGTTGAGTTACACATCTGATGCACCGGCACTGGATGATGACACGAAAAAGGAGATAATCAGCGCGTTGTATTCCTGCAAGGTACTCGACCCTGCGTGTGGCTCGGGCGCGTTCCCAATGGGCATACTGCAGCAGATGGTTCATGTGCTGCGTAAGCTCGACCCTGAAAACACGCTATGGCACGACTTTGTGGTCGGCATTGCTACCGACAAGAGCCGCGACGCATACGCCACACTCTCCGAAGAGGAGCTCAATGCCCGCATCGAAGACATCAAGCAGTCGTTCAACCGCAGTGTCAACGACCCGGACTATGCCCGCAAACTGTACCTGATAGAAAACTGCATATACGGCGTTGACATACAGCCTATTGCCATTCAGATAAGCAAGCTGCGCTGCTTCATATCGCTCGTAGCGGAGCAAAAGCCAACCCAAGATGCCAAGTCCAATTTCGGCATCCGTCCGCTGCCGAACCTCGAAGCGAAATTTGTAGCAGCCAACACCCTGATTTCCCTCAAAAAAGGACACGACAACCTCTTCACGGAAACAGACGAAATACGCACGATAAAGAAGCAGCTGTCAGAAGCCAATCACAAGCTGTTCCTCGCCAAGCGCAACGCTGACAAGAAGAGAATTCGCGAGGCAATCCGTGGCATACGCGAGCGGTACAAGGATGCGCTTGTCGATACTGGCGCAGTTGACAGCGACAGCGCGATGCAACTCGCCAACTGGGACATGTTTGAGCAGAATGTCGCTGCTGATTTCTTCAACAGCCAGTGGATGTTCGGCATCTCCGACGGCTTCGACATCGTCATCGGCAATCCCCCAT
>CAKUKR010000033.1 GCA_934663645.1 uncultured Muribaculaceae bacterium
ATATTCTCTTAGGCTGATTGTCCATGGTGTAGTTTGAAATGCGAAATTACTAATTTTTCGCCGAATAACGAAGAACCGCTCCTTAATATATCTGACACCAGAACGCGGAGACAGAGTCCAAAGGCAAGCGCAACGATAGTCAATGCAGGCGAGGAAACGGCTTTTCGGTGTGTCGGAATTGAATTATCCGCACGCCCTCATGTTCAGATCACTCTGGAGCTCGCGAGTGTTACTGTCAGAGAGTATATGAAATCCGAACCGGAAATTCCGAGGTTGTACTCAGCTCACCTCACAATAAGGCATGGCCCATCATTGCGTGGATGTGATTTTGTTGACACTTCATGTCCCAAAAGCCGGGTATCGGTGTTGTATTTTTTTGCGAAATCTGTTGTATTTTTCGGTAAACGCAAAAATACAACAGGTAATACAACAGATTATCTGCCGCTTGTGGCTAAATTTGCATATAGTATTATCGTAAGTATTTACACATAACTGATAAAACATGAGACAAATCTACAAGCAGACAATGATGTTGGCGGCGGTGCTGCTGGCTGTTGTGACGGGCTGCTGGGCGCAGACATTTGAGTCTGGAGGCTTGACGTTCCAGCTCGTGAAGGAGGGGGACGTTTTCTGGGGCGGCTCCAACAGCAAGATGGTGGCAGGCGTTGCGCCGAAAAGCAGCGGCAAGTATTCCGGCCACGTCACAGTGCCGGCAGAAGTGACATACAGCGGAACGAAGTACCCTGTAATCACGATATTATATCAGGCCTTTTATGATTGTACAGACCTGACGGGCATAGACCTTGGTAACGTCGCGTATTTGGACGACAGTGCTTTCTACGGCTGCACCGGGTTGAAGAGCATCGACATGAAGAACGTCAAGCAAATAGGCCATTACTGCTTCCGGGAAAGCGGCATCACGAGCATTGACCTTTCAAGGCTTGAGATAAACCCGGCGTACAGCTCATTTCAGGGCTGCAAGTCTCTGGAAAGCGTCACGCTCAGCGAGAACTGCAAGTCTCTCAACCGGCTGGTATTCTCCGGCTGCTTCAACCTGAAAAGCATCAATACGCATAATGTGACATCGATAGACAATTATGCTTTTGAGGCTTGCCGCAGCCTGGAGACCATAGACTTGAGCAACTGTGAGACGCTCGGCGAGGAAGTTTTCACCGGCTGTTCCGGTCTGAAGAGCATAACCTTCGGGAAAATAGCGACGATCCCCGATTCGTATTTCAAGGAGTTGAAGGGTCTGAAAAGCATTGACCTCGAGGGTGTCACCGAAATCGGCGAGTCTTCATTCGAGAACTGTTCTGCGTTGGAGAGTCTGGATTTGAAGGACGTGACAACTGTGGGCAGATATGCTTTCCGCGGGTGTGCCAGCTTGGCAAGCATCGATCTGAAGAACGTCAGTACAATAGGCAATTCCGCCTTCAATAAGACCGGAATACAAACCCTTGATCTCAAAAATGTGGAGTCCGTTGGAAGTTATGTCTTTGCGCATTGCGAGGCATTGCAGAGCGTCAGCTTCGGGAATTGTACAGCTGTCAGCTTAGGAATGTTTTCAGGCTGCTACAGCCTTGGAAACATCGATTTCGGCAACGTGACAGAGATTACGGATGAAGCGTTCAAGAACTGCACTGGGCTGCAAAGTGTGAACCTGAACGGCATGACCAGCGTTGGCGAATCAGCGTTTGATGGCTGCACCAGCCTTACGGACATCGACCTGTGGAATGTGCAGAGCATCGGAAGCAGGGCGTTTGCTTCTTGCAGCGCGTTGCAATACATCGACTTGGTAAGTAATAACGGAACGATTGCAAATGATGCTTTTACAGACTGTGATGCCCTCAGTACGGTTGTCCTGCCGTTTAATTACAGGGTTGGCGAAGATCATCCTATGGCTCGTCTGACCGGTCTCGAGAAAGTCTATAATAGCTGTCTGAACCAGAATATAGTCTCTGGCACATTCGCTAACAACCCTAACCTGAAGGAAGTCTGCGTCAACAGTTTTAATCCTCCTGTCGCCAATGAAGATTCATTCAACAGCAACACCTACAACGGCACACTGTATGTGCCGTATGGCGGCTTGGGAGTGTTTGGACAGGCAAATGCATTCACTTCGCATCCAGTTTGGAGCAAATTCCGTGAGATAAAGGAAATGCCTTATCGCATTGACTTACATTTGGCCTCTGGAGAGCAGCCCTTCGGTATAATACTCGATATAGGCGAAAGCGTGCAGGTGTCACATGATATAGTGCCTGCTGAAGCAGCTTCGCAGGATGCTGTACGGTATTTCTTGTGGAACGATGCCACTAATGCAATGACAGTCACTCCGGACGGGTTGGTGACTGGTATAAGCGAAGGTCAAGCAGTATTGGTGGCTGAACTGGGCGGCGTTCAAGCGCGTACAAGCGTGAAGGTGCAGAAGGGCGGCAGTGTGTCGGTAAACGGCATCGACTCGGCAGATGCTCAGGAGTATGCAGTCTACAATCTGCAGGGCGTGCAGCTGCGTGCGCATTTCAGCCGCAGCCAGCTGAACGAATTGCCGCAAGGCATCTATATACTTGTTTCCTCGCGCGGAAGCGAGAAGGTCAAGATTTGACCGCGAAACGGTATGTACATATCCGGCCCACGGCGCTGCTCGTCAGTGCCGTGGATTTTTTTACGCCGCCAAGGTGCGGAAAAGCGTGCCGGTGCATTGTTTTTATGTGCGGAAAAGTGTACCTTTGCCATGTATTTATATGTCGTAAAATGTAGTTTGATATGGAAAGACTTGTAATGCAGCAGCTTGTGAATTGGAAGAGCAGAGGTGACAGGAAGCCCCTTATAGTAAACGGAGCCAGACAGGTCGGCAAGACATGGGTGCTGCGTGAGTTTGCCAAGAAGTATTATGTCAAAGAGGCGTATATAGTATGCCGCAAGAATGAACTTGTTGAGCAGCTGTTTTCGCAGGATTTTGACGTAGACCGCATATTGCGCGGCTTGCGGGCGTTGTCTGGGGTAGACATCACTCCGGGCGACACGCTCGTAATACTTGATGAGGTGCAGGAGATACCAGAGGCGGTCGAAGCGTTGAAATACTTTTGCGAGGCCGCCCCTGAATACCATATCGCGGTTGCTGGTTCGCTGTTGGGAATATCCATCCATGCCGACGTTTCGTACCCCGTCGGTAAGGTGAATGAGTTGTATGTGCATCCGATGAACTTCGAGGAGTTTCTGATGGCCAAGGGCGAGGATGAGGCGTGCCGGCTGCTCAATGAGCGGGATTTCAACACCACCAACCTGCTTCATGAGAAGTATGTAGACTTGCTGCGGCAATACTATTATGTCGGCGGAATGCCCGAGGCAGTCCAGCGATATGTAGATGACGGCGCACTGGCGGAGGTGAGGCGGATACAGCGCGAGATACTGACAGGATATGAGCGAGATTTCTCAAAGCACGCTCCCGCAGACCAGCTGGGACGCATACGCCTCGTGTGGAGAAGCATCCCCTCCCAGCTGTTCAAGGACAACAAGAAATTCATTTACGGAGCGTTGCGCAAAGGAGCTCGTGCCAAGGACTTTGAGATAGCGATACAGTGGCTTATAGACGCGGGATTGCTGCTGCGTGTGCCGAGATGCACCAAGCCGGCGTTGCCGCTCGCCATTTATGAGGATTTTTCAGCGTTCACGCTGTATCTGTTTGACGTGGGGCTGCTCGGTGCAATGGCAGCCATAGAGCCGGCGCAGGTGCTCATCAGCAACCGCGTGTTTGCCGAACACAATGGGGGCATGACCGAGGATTTTGTCTTGCAGCAGTTGACAAGCCGAGGCATCGCGCCCATTTATTACCACAGCACAGACAATTCCCGGCTGGAGCTGGATTTCGTGATACAGCATGACTGCCGCGTGTTGCCGATAGAGGTCAAGGCGGAGGGCAATGTGAGAGCCAACTCGCTCACTGCGTTGCTGCGAGACGACCCGGACATGAGAGCAGTCCGCCTGTCGATGCTCCCATACCGAGTGCAAGGGCAGCTGTACTGCGTGCCGCTGTATGCGGTGTGACTGGATTGAGCAGTTTGGTGCGCCGCGTGTTTTGCCAATCGCGGGAAAATGCCTAATTTTGCAATAAAGAAGCGCAAATGAGATTTGAGGACATAATCGGCCACCACGACATCAAGCGCCGTCTGCGCGACATGGCGGACAGCGGACGCATACCCCATGCGCTGATGCTTGCGGGCAAACCGGGCATCGGCAAGATGCGCATGGCGCGGGCTTTCGTGCAGTACATCGTCTGCACGGCGCATGTTGACGGCGATGCGTGCGGCAAGTGCCCGGCGTGCCGTCAGGTGGAGAACCTCAATTTCCCGGACGTCAACTATGTGTTCCCGATAGTCAAGAAGACAAGCCCCAAGCGGGTGCTGTGCGCCGACTATGCCGACGAGTGGCGTGCGTTCCTGACAGAGCATCCTTATATGCCGATGCGTGACTGGATGACAGCCATTGATGCCGGCAACTCGCAGCCCTCCATTTATGTTACGGAGAGCGCTGAGATATTGCGACGCCTGTCGCTGTCGGCATATTCGTCGCGCTACAAGGTGACGGTGATATGGCTGCCGGAACGCATGAACGACGAGACTGCCAACAAGCTGCTCAAGATGATTGAGGAACCGTATGCCGATTCGCTGTTCGTAATGGTGAGCAACGAGCCGGAGAAAATCATCGCCACCATACGGTCGCGTGTGCAGACACTCAACATGCTGCCCCTCCCGCCGCAGGAAATCGCCGGCGGGCTGATGCGCGACTGCGGTGTCAGCGAGGAGGAGGCGCTCGCAGCTGCACGCCTCGCCGAGGGAAGCTATGCCCGCGCTCTCGACCAGCTGGCACAGGGCGCCGAGACGGTGCATTTCCGCGAACTGTTCCAGGAAATGATGCGCCGCGCATACGCCCGCGACGTGGTGCGCCTCAAGGAGATCGGAGAGGAAGTAGCCGCCATGGGGCGCGTCGGCGCGTGCCGATTTCTGGCGTATGTTGCCACAATGCTGCGCGAAAACCTAATCTACAACCTCCACAATCCCGAGCTCAATCTCCTCACGGCTGACGAGGAGGCGTTCTCGCAAAAATTCTCGCCCTTTGTCAACGAGGTCAACATCACGTCGCTCGCTCGCGCCGTGGACGAGGCGGCACGTGACATAACGGGCAATGCTAATGCAAAAATAGTCTGCTTTGACCTGATGCTCAAAGTGCTGATGCACATCAGGCGCAAGTAGCCTAACAATATAATACTACTAAATATCGACGATATGAAACCAACACTCTTTATTCTGGCTGCCGGCATGGGCAGCCGCTACGGTGGTCTCAAGCAGCTGGACGGCGTAGGCCCGGCCGGCGAGACGATAATGGATTATTCTGTCTATGACGCCCTGCGTGCGGGCTTCGGCAAGATAGTATTCGTCATACGCCATGACTTTGAACAGGAGTTCCGCGACAAGGTGATAGCCAAATACCACGGCCATGTCCCCGTAGAGGTGGTTTTCCAGTCGATTGACGCGCTGCCCGAAGGCTTCGCTCCTGCCGCTGACCGCCAGAAACCGTGGGGCACCGGCCATGCAGTGCTGATGGGCAAGGACGTCATCCGCGAGCCGTTTGCCGTCATCAATGCCGACGACTTCTACGGCGCAGAGAGCTTCCGCTGCCTCGCCGACTTCCTTGGCGGCGTTGAGGGCAAGAATGGTGAATACTGCTGCGTAGGCTTCAACATTGAGAATACGCTCAGCGAAAACGGCGGCGTGTCACGCGGTCTGTGCCATGTGTCGCCCGAGGGCTACCTCACCGACGTGACAGAGTGCCACGGCATAGAGCGCAAGGAGGGCAAGCTCATTCAAGTCAACGCCGAGGGCGAGACAGTGCCGTTCCCCGAGGGAGCAGCCGTTTCCATGAATATGTGGGGCTTCACTCCCGACTATTTCGACTATTCCGAGAAGGCGTTTGTCGAGTTCCTCAAGCAGCATGGCGGCGAGCCGAAATCAGAGTTCTACATCCCCTCAGTAGTCAATGACCTCGTAAAGGGCGGCAAGGCGTCGGTCAAGGTTGTCAGCACTCCTTCGCGCTGGTTTGGCGTAACATACGCCGCCGACCGTCCCGCGACCGTTGCGCAGTTCCGCAAACTGACCGACGAGGGCGTATATCCCGAAAAGTTGTTCCAGTAAAAACCGTCGCGCCATGAAACAGAAAATATTGGTAACAGGCGGTACCGGCTATATCGGCTCCCATACAAGTGTCGAACTCATCAACGCCGGCTATGAGGTGGTAATAATAGACAACCTCTCCAACTCCAACATCGGCGTGCTTGACGGCATCGAGGCTATTACCGGCGTGCGTCCTGTCTTCGTGCAGGGCGACTGCACCGACATCGCTACCCTCACCCGCCTGTTTGAGGACAACCCCGGCATTAAGGGCATCATCAATTTCGCCGCATCGAAGGCTGTCGGAGAATCTGTCAAAAAGCCGTTGCTCTATTACCGCAACAACCTCAACACTCTTGTCAACCTGCTCGAGCTGATGCCCCGTTTCGGCGTGGAGGGGATAGTCTTCTCATCGTCATGCACCGTCTACGGCGAGCCTGACGTGAACCCGATAGACGAGACCGCGCCTATCAAGCCAGCGACATCACCATACGGCAACACCAAACAGGTCAGCGAGGAGATAATACGCGATTTCGTAGCTTCCGGCCAGCCTGTCAAAAGCATCATACTGCGCTATTTCAACCCCGTCGGGGCGCACCCCTCGGCTCTCATCGGCGAGTTGCCACTCGGCGTACCTAACAACCTCGTGCCGTACCTGACACAGGCGGCAGCCGGCCTTCGCCCGATGCTGACAGTTTTCGGCGATGACTACAACACCCCCGACGGCAGCTGCATACGTGATTTCATCGATGTTGTGGATTTGGCGAAAGCCCATGTTGTTGCTATGAGCCGTATGCTCGACGGCAAGGGCGAGGACGCTATCGAAGTCTTCAACCTCGGCACGGGCAAAGGTGTGAGCGTCCTCGAGCTCATTAAGTCATTCTGCCGTGCCACAGGCGTGGAAGTGCCGTACAAGATAGGGCCGCGCCGCGCCGGCGACATCGAGAAGATTTGGGCAGACCCGACAAAAGCGAACACCGTGCTGGGCTGGAAAGCCGAAGTCCCCATTGAAGAAACCATGCGCAACGCCTGGGCTTGGCAATGCCACTTGATGAATAAATAGCCGCTTTGATACGGCATTGTGTCCTGATGAGGCACTCCTTAAGGAGTGCCTCATCATTTATTGTCAATTTTCGTCAGCCAGCATGGACGTAATGCAGCCGGAGCGGGAAGACTGCGTCAGTTTATGGTCTGCTGGGTGAAGGACAACTTCACTTTTGCACGGTCGAGGTGGATTTTCGTCATCGCCGGGCGCAACACGTATGGCGTGCAGCCGGTGACTACGGTCTCCGTCTGGCTGTAGCTGACATACTTCTGCTCAGTGACGAGCGACACGGGAATTAGCGTGAACTCGTAATCCGCCTCTTCGATGCCATCCTCGTCAGACAACGCATTGTTCAGATATGTGCGCATGGAGTCAAACGTGTAGCTGCCCGTGTTGGAATCGTATGCAGCCCAGAACGAGGTCTCTCCATCGGGAGCCTTGTTCTTGGCGAAGAAATCATACATGTCCTTCGTCCTCACCATCAACAGGTTGGGAGGCACGCCTATGCCGAAATCATTCTCTATCACTGATGCGGGCAGCGAGAACGTGAGGTCATCGACCACTGTCATCGCCCCCTTCTTCTCATGATAGCGTGCCATAATATCCTTCAGCGGGAAAGTGATGTGCATATTATAGCCAGACGGCGAGAGTATGATATGCTCGCCGGCGGCAACACGCGCCTTTATGGCATCTGATATTTCGAGGCTTATATTGTTGACTGTCATCACCTCCGGGGCGGTGGAGAATACAGTCACAGAATCCTTGACATGACGCCACTCCGTGGTGGTGACTTCGTCCTTGGTGACGGTGTATGCCTTCAGGTAATAGTAGTACATCACCACCATCGCCTTCGAAATGTTGGCGATGCAGCCTCTGCCGAATGACGGCTCGACATAGATGCCGGGGAAATACTCCTGAAACGAAGAGGGCCACTGGAACACTGAAGGGTCGGTGCGGTAGTCGGTAAATACCTTGCGGGCGAAGTCCTTGCTCATCGGTATGGAGATGTCGATGTTCTTGGAGTGCGTGAACAGCGAGTCGTTCATGCTGAGCGCAGAGAGGGTGAAGCTGCGCGAGCCAAGTTGCGAACTCGCCGAGATGTAGTCCTTGGGGTCGAACTTGCCGTCAACGGCCTTCAACGGCTTGGTGAGCTGGTATACGCGCAGCTGCTGCGGCGCGAGCGAGTCGCCGGTCAACGCGCCGCGAGGCACACGGAGTATCAGCTTCATCGAGTCAACGCGCTCCACATCGAGCGAATCTGGAATGCCGAGCGTCGAGGAACTCATCATCTGTGACATGAACGTGCAGTTCAGGTTGCCGTATTCGGGCACTGATATGCGGCCCAACAGACTGCTGGTGGCACGGGGGTCAAATTCGGGCTTGTAGACGCACTCGCCGCTTACGGTAAACAGCGAGTCTACATATATCGCCACTTCGTCGCCGCCTATTGACGGCCCGATAACGCTCGTATCGTCCTCGCACGAGGAGAACATCGCCGTGACAACTGCCGCCACTATGGCAAAAAATGCCAATGTCTTATTCTTCATCCGGAACCAAGGATTTGTAGAATTCGAATATTGCGCTCACATCATCGCCAATGTTGAACTCAAGCGTGGGGAGCTTCCTTTCGGCTATGAAGCCTCTCACATCGGCCGAGGCTGACGGGTCTGCCACCACCACAGCGTCGGCAAAGGCTATTGCCATGCGGTGCAGCAGGTCGGTGTCGGCGGACAGCGAGCGGAACGGCTCGAGCTTCTTCTTGGGCATGCCCTCTTTCTGCATTTTGTCAAGTATGGCAGCATCGATGCCTCCAATTGCGCGGCTCGGGGTGATGCAGTATACGATCTTCGCTCCTTTGAACGACGGGTCGTCGGCATACATCGAGCGCAGGTAGATAGGCATCAGCGCGGCAAACCAGCCGCTGCAGAATATCACCTTGGGCACCCAGCGCAGCTTCTTGACCGTCTCCATGGTGCCGCGAGCGAAAAATATGGCACGCTCGTCATTGTCGGCACGGTTGGAGCCTATGGGGTCTTCGTCATCGTCCAACTTCTGGAAATAGTCATCGTTGTCAATGAAATACACCTGTATGCGGAACGGCTGCAGCGACGCCACCTTGATAATGAGCGGATGGTCATTGTCGCCGATGGGGATGTTTGCGCCGCTCAGGCGTATCACCTCGTGCAGCTGGTTGCGCCGCTCGTTGACGGTGCCGTACTTAGGCATGAACGTGCGCACCTCATACTTCTGCGAATGTGCATTTTCGGCCAGCTTGCGACTGAAATCAGCCGTCTCGCGCCCCGGCACGTAGGGAGCTATTTCCTCCGAGATGAATAGGATTCTCTTGTCAGACATGCTTATCTGTTTTTCGTTACGACACGACGCCTTCCTGTTTGCGGCACCGCGCCACGGACACTCACACCGCACCGCAAAAACCGCCGGCAGGACACAATATCCGCGATGCAAAGTTACTAATTATTTCCCGGACAGAGACGTTTCCACCCGTTTTTTAGACATCATTAATATACGCGAGAGCGATTTTCCCCCATTCGTTGCCGTGTTTCTCAAGTTTTGATTAATTTTGCAGCGTCAAATATCAACACCCCCGGAGGCAGCAATGCTGGCAGCCGGACAGATGACAAAATGGAAATATTCAGAACAGTCAAAGACCTTAGGCAATACGTTGAGGCCCAGCGTGCCGAAGGTCGCAAGATAGGCCTCATCCCCACCATGGGCGCGCTCCACGAGGGACACCTCTCGCTGGTCAGTGCCGCCGTTGGGCGCGGCGACACCGTGGTGGCAAGCGTATTCGTCAACCCAGTGCAGTTCAACAACCCCACCGACCTCGCCACATACCCCCGCGACGAGAAATCCGATTTCGACAAGCTGCAACGCGCCGGCGTGGCTGCCGTGTTCGCCCCCTCGGTCGAAGAGATGTACCCAGAGGGCATCGACAAGCCAGCCCCGGTGTTCGACCTCGGACAGGTGGCTGAAGTCATGGAGGGAAAATACCGCCCCGGGCATTTCCAGGGCGTAGCTCGCGTGGTCAGCCTGCTGATGCGCATGGTCGCCCCCGACAGGGCATATTTCGGAGAGAAGGACTTTCAGCAGATAGCCGTGATACGCCGCATGATACAGACCGAGGGGATCAACGTCGAAATAGTGCCATGCCCCATAGTGCGTGCCGACGATGGCCTCGCCCTCTCAAGCCGCAACGCCCTGCTCACCCCCGAACAGCGCAAAACAGCCCCGGGCATACACCGCGCACTGGCGCAGAGCGTGGAATACTCGCTCTCCCACTCCGTGGCAGCGACACACGACTCCGTAGTGGAAAGCATCGACGCTCTCCCCTATTGCCGTGTCGAGTATTTCGAGATAGTTGACGGCATCACCCTACAGCCCGTCAGCGACTGGGCCGACACAGACTACATCGCCGGCTGCATTACCGTATACTGCGGCGACGTGCGGCTGATCGACAACATCGCCTACCGCAAGCCGGCCGGCACACAGAACCAATAACACCGCATCCAACCCACATACTATAAGACCATGCTTATAGAAATGATGAAATCCAAAATCCACCGCGTGCGCGTCACTCAGGCGGATTTGAACTATATCGGCAGCATCACCATCGACAGCCGTCTGCTCGATGCCGCCGGCATACTCCCAGGACAGCGTGTCTGGATAGTCAACAACAACAACGGCGAGCGTTTCGACACATACGTCATCGCCGGCCAACCCGACAGCGGGGTGATATGCCTCAACGGAGCAGCGGCACGCAAGGCCCAGCCCGGAGACATCATCATCATCATGACATACGCGCTCATGACCGAGGAAGAAGCCAAGACACACCGCCCGGTGGTCATCTTCCCCGACTCCGCCACAAACAGGCTCACCGAAGCCGAATAATCGTTCCACCCGCACAACAACATCTCCAGTATGTTCAACTCACTTCAGGAGCGGCTCGAACGCTCTTTCAAGGTCCTCAAAGGCGAGGGCCGCATCACCGAAATCAACGTGGCGCAGACACTCAAGGAGGTGCGCCGCGCCCTCGTCGACGCCGACGTAAACTACAAGGTCGCTAAAGGCTTCATCGACTCCGTCAAGGAAAAGGCCATGGGACAGAACGTCCTGAACGCCGTCAAGCCACAGGAGCTGATGCTCAAGATAGTCCATGAGGAACTCACCGAACTCATGGGCAAGACCCTCGTCCCCCTCAACATCAAGGGCAACCCGGCTGTGATACTCATGTCAGGCCTCCAAGGCTCAGGCAAGACCACATTCTCGGGCAAGCTCGCCAAGAAGCTGAAATCCTCCAAGGGGAAACGCCCCCTGCTCGTCGCCTGCGACGTGTACCGCCCCGCCGCTATCGAACAGCTGAAAGTGGTCGGCAACTCCATCGACGTGCCAGTATACAGCGAGGAGGGCAACAAGAACCCAGTTGAGATAGCCCTCAACGGCATACGCCACGCACGCGACAACCATTATGACCTCGTCATAGTCGACACCGCCGGCCGCCTTGCCGTAGACGCAGAAATGATGGACGAGATAGCCGCAATACGCGAGGCCATAAACCCTGACGAAACCCTGTTCGTTGTCGACTCGATGACCGGTCAGGACGCGGTAAACACAGCCAAGGAATTCAACGACCGCATCGACTTCGACGGCGTTATACTCACCAAGCTCGACGGCGACACACGTGGCGGCGCAGCCCTCTCGATACGCAAAGTCGTTGACAAGCCTATCAAATACATCGGCACGGGCGAAAAGCTCGAAGACCTGCAGGAGTTCAACCCCGAGGGCATGGCAAGCCGTATCCTCGGCATGGGAGACCTCGGCGAGCTCGCCCAGCGCATACAGTCAATCTATGACGCGAAGGAAGCAGAAGGCCTGACCAACAAGATCAAGCACGGCAAATTCGACTTCAACGACTTCCTCAAGCAGATACAGAATGTCAAGAAGATGGGCAACATCAAGGATCTGGCATCCATGATACCGGGTGTAGGCAAGGCCATCAAGGACATCGACATCGACAACAGCGCGTTCAAGGGCATCGAGGCGATCATCTACTCCATGACACCGCAAGAGCGCGAACACCCCGAAATCATCAACGGCTCACGCCGCCAGCGCATCGCCAAAGGCTCCGGCACGACACTGCAAGAAGTGAACCGCCTGCTGAAGCAGTTTGAACAGTCGCGTAAGATGATGAAAGCCGCAACCTCCGTCAAGAACCCCAAGAAGCTGATGGAATCGATGCGTGCCATGCGAGCCATGACCAAAAACCGCCGCTGACAGACCCACATCCGCATAATCCGAGTTGTTTTATCGACAGCCCTAAAAACAGCACAAAAATTCCGTGTTTTTTTTTGCAAGACCAATCCAAAACTACTAACTTTGCAATCGAAACCAACTACTGCAAATATGAGCAACATCGACCTGAACAAATTTCAAGTCCTGAACTTCTACCACTTGCTCGATTTGGATTTTGTAATTCCAAGCTACCAACGAGGATACCGGTGGGAAAAGCAACAGATAGAAGAACTGCTGAGCGACTTTGAAGAATTTATCAACAACTCCGAAAGCAACAACGTCGTTGGAGAGTTTTATTGCTTGCAACCTATTGTTGTGAGAAGAAGAAGCAATCAATTCGAGGTAATAGATGGGCAGCAGAGGCTTACAACAATATATCTGCTGATGAAATATCTCGAAACTACGATCAACGACAATTGCGACAGGCAATCCAAGCTGACAATCACATTCGACCGACAAACAGATGGTTCTAAATACCTCTCGGAAAACCAGTTCATCAACGACATTAAAAACGGCAGTCGAGAATACACAAAGAACATCGACAGCTTCTTCATCTTCCAAGCATACAAAACCATTTCAGAATGGTTTAAGACAAAACGGCGCCTTAAAATCAAAATGGCTCAAATGATAACTGGAGAATTGGACAATTCACCAGACGGAGAAAAGAACGATGTCAGAGTAATATGGTATCCGTTGAATAACAACGATGAGATTTCCTCTATTGATGCCTTCACACGTCTGAATGAGGGCAAAATACCCTTGACCGAGGCTGAACTTGTCAAAGCCATGTTGTTTCAGTGCGACTGCTACACTGAAAACAAAGAACTGATGCAAGAACTTGCCTTCAGGCGCTCCTGCGAGTGGGACGCTATGGAGAAAAAGCTGCAAGAAGACAACTTTTGGGCAATGCTCGTCCCCAAAGACTATGCCCCCACATCTCATATCGATTTGGTCATCCGCTTTGTCAGCAAAGAGTTACAGGCAAAGCAACCCGACAAATACCCATTTGACGAGGACAAAAGTTTGTTCGCTTATCATGTCATTGACAAATTCATCAAAGATAGATCCTCTGACAACAAACCAGAAAAAGACCGCTCCTCGAAAATTGCTGAAGCAATAAAAGATATATGGGTGAAAATTCAAGACACGTTCAACATATTATACAACTGGTATCTTGACCGCGAGACATACCACCTCGTCGGACTTTTGACCTTGCTCAATGGCAGCGACAAGGGGCAATTGGGTACACTGAACGAGCTATACAAGACATTCACTGTGGATTGCAAATCCTCAAAAGAAGCCATCAGTAAATTGAGAAATAAAATCGGAGACATCTTGACCTGCGAAATCAATAAGGCTCAAAAGGAAGACTTGGCTCGAAAAGCAGACTGTCTCCTCGAAAAAATCAATTACAACAACAGCCCTAAAGCCGTAATCAAAGTACTGGAAGCATTCAATGTATACCTGTACCTGCAAGACACGACCGGCAACAGTAGATTTCAATTCGACAAGTTCCGCCACTTCAATGTCACCAGCCTTGAACACATACACCCTCAAAACCTCGACACCGACAATATGTCTTTTGAAGAGGTGGAAAAATGGTTCAACGACAGAAAGGCTCAATTGCAAGATTCCATAGACTCTGTCACAGAAAAAGCTGTTAAAGAATTGACTGACTTAATCCGGGAAATCAATGCGCTCAACAATGCAAAAGACAAGGAAGGGCTTTTCAACAAGCGAAAAGAAGACATCCTCAAATGTGAGAAAGTAATCGACAAAAGATTTGATGAACTCGCTGGAATGGATCAAGACATGATGCATACTCTCTGCAACATGGCATTGGTTGACAAAGACACTAATTCAGCCCTCAGCAATGGTTTCTTATATCAGAAACGGACTATTCTGAGAGAAAGAGACGAAAACAAAGAGACATACATTCCAATGGGGACATCTGCCGCTTTCGACAAACGCTTTTCTGATAAAATCCTCGACATGAAGTTTTGGTCACCCAACGACAGAGACAAATACTTCGACAAGATAAAAGAAGCATACAACTACTTCACAAAAGAATCATGAGCAACTTCAAAGAATTTTCAGACAAATACAGCATCCGCATCCCACTGATACAACGAGATTATGTTCAGGGTCTGGATGCCAACGATGCGAAACGAGACAAATTCGTCCGCTGCCTGTTGTCGTCACTCTGCGACAACAGAAAACTGTCCTTAGACTTTATCTACGGCTCTATCTACAAAAAAGCATTAAAACGCAACAATGAGGTGTTCGAGCCTCTTGACGGGCAGCAACGATTGACTACCCTGTCGCTACTGTGTCTGATGCTATCCAAACGAGCGACCGACGCACCAGCTATACCGGACAATTTGCGCAAGTTCTCATACACTACACGCACCAGCTCCACGAAATTCTGCGAAAAACTTTTCAGTGAAGAAGAGCCGTTCCCTGCCAAGGATATAACGAAGTTCATTGAGGATCGGTCTTGGTATTCAATCGAATGGGACAACGACCCTACAATCAGAGCCATGAAAGAAATGATGGAGCTGATAAACTCCTTGTTGAACGAAAAAACTTCCGAAGAGATAAACAGAATCGCCGACAACCTATATGGAGCAAACAGTTCTATCATAGAATTTGACGAACTCAACATGGGAGACTATCACTTGTCCGATGCACTGTATATTAAAATGAATGCAAGAGGCAAACAACTGACGGACTTCGAGAATTGGAAAGCATCGTTCATCAAGTTCCTCGCTTCAAAATACGCAAATACTTCGATTGACTCCAAGAATATCCCTGAAGACATTGCAAATAGCATCAACAAGACAGATGTGTCATACAAAGAGTATTTTGAATATTCCATTGAGCATCAGTGGACTGAGCTGCTATGGGATAACGCATTCAATGCATGGGATAGCAACGAAAAGGCTTACCCTGTGATCGACAGCCATTTCATGAACCTGTTCACATACATCTCCCAAGTGCTGTATTTCATAAATACAGATTCTATTGTCGAGAATGGCAAAAAGCGAGATGTCATTGCCAAAGATTTTGAGACAGACAACTCCAAACCAGGCTTTCAAAAGCAACAAGAGGAAATCTACAGCAAAGAAGAGAATATTCTTTTCTTGTTTCAAGCTCTCGACCTATTCAATTCCATACAGAACTGCGAACCGGAGCAAGACAACAACATCGCTAAATTCTTCGGCAAGTTGTTCTATGTGGAATCTGAGAATCCCGGATCTGTCGGAAATACAGCAATATTTGGCACGAGTGACACAAATCTGTTCCAAATATGCGTCCACGGCGAATGGGATGTAAAGCTGCGTCTGCTTTTGTACTGCATAATAAAGTACTGCATCAAACACCAGTGCCACACAGCAACCAATGAACTAAAAAAATATGTACGTTGCTGTCGCAATATGTTGGAGTCTATAATACAACGAGACACCCGAGATGTCGCCATTCGATCTAACATTCGATTAGCCGACTTCAAAAAGTATGACAGAGCAATTTCTGCACTCATAGAGAAATCAGATATAACCGTTTCCCTCAATGACATTTCTGAAGAAGAAGCGACCAATTTTGGAATGGGCATTAGCAAAGAAAGAGAGAAAGTGTTGAACGGGTTCTACAACGATGATGACACAGGCCGCTGCATCGCAAGAATCGAGAACATGGAGATGCTCCGTGGAAACTTGCAGATGCTGCCAATGGATCTTCTCAAGAAGAATTCACAAACTGTTCTTTCGGCTTTAACCGATTTCATGCAATTGGAACAACCCAAAAAGTCACAGTTGCTCGTGGCATTTGGATTCCGAGGCATAAATCTTGGAGAAAGTCGTCTCGGCACAAAAACGTTCTTTGGGAATGACGGCAGATGGGATGTGCTTTTCTTCTCTGGAAACGGCTCATTCCAAAATGCAATTACACAATACCTGCTCCAATACGCCAAGGAGAGCAAAATCATCCTCGACAACAGCTCTGCACGCAAGCAACAGGACTTTGACTTTGCATATTATGCCCTCAAATACGATACATTCCTTTCAGCACGCCTTTGGAATGAAGAGCCAAACTTCTATTTTGGCGTCAATGAAGATATCGATGACCTTGACATAGAAGCATTCATAAAATATGGAGCCCGCCCTGTCTCCGGTTATCACACAGAACCATTTGCGGCTTGTGTCGCAGACGAAATCAAAAAGAAAAAGGAGGATGAAAGCATTTTCAATGACTTGGAATTTGCTGGCTACTACAGCACAAAAGCCTCGTTGCACCTCAAAAGCCCCAAACTCCGAATAAAACTCATCGACAAGAACTGGCATGTCTTCTTCGATGATGACTCAAACTTGTCAACAGAAGACATTCAAGAGAAACTCTCGAGTGACGACACTACTTTACGAAAAGACGAGAATCAGGATCTGATACAGGCAGCCATCAATTTCGTCAAATGGGTCTATTCTAAGCCTGAACTCTTCAAATCAGAATTGCGCCGATTCTCAAAAGCTGCAATGCTCTCCTCTGCAACATAACCAATACGATCCACGCTCTTCACTGAAAATGCAATGCAGCACTTGCAAGACTCGGCTGAAATTGCTAATTTTGTGAACCGGAGATAGAAACAGATACTATGCGCAGTTCTCCAAACTCCACCACACTGACCCTGATGCAACAGCCGCAGACTGTGTTCAAGGTCACAGACATTGCCTTGCTGACTGGCGAGACAAACCCTATAACCATAGTCCAACGCATGGCATACGCCCTCAAAAAGAAGCTGTTTGTCTCGCCTCGCAGGGGAGTGTACGCAAAACAAGGATACTCCCTTGACGAATTGGCGTGCCGCCTCTTCGTTCCCAGCTACCTGTCACTGGAGCATATCCTGCAACGCAATGGGGTAATATTCCAATATGACAGCAAAACGACCATGGTAAGTTACTTGAACAGGTCCATTGACGCAGACTCCAGAACGATTTCATACCGAAAAATCAAAGACGAAATCCTGATTAACCCTGCAGGAATACGCAGAGGCATTGTCAATGAAGCCACAACAGAACGGGCATTCCTTGACATGCTGTACCTGAACGCAAACTGCCATTTCGACAACCCGGCAGCCATAGACAAAGATACCGTCATCAAGCTGCTCCCGATATACAACTCCCCGACCCTGTCAAAACGCGCACTCAAAATACTAGACAATGCTTGACATAAACCGCCACAAGTTATTCATGCTTCAAATACTGAAGGACATATACTCAAATCCTTTGTTAGCAGTAAACCTCGGATTCAAAGGAGGTACTGCCTGTATGTTTTTTCACAACCTGCCCAGATTTTCGGTGGATTTGGACTTCAATCTCATCAATGCTGACTACGAGGACCAAATCTATGACACAGTCCGAACTATATTGTTGAAATACGGCAAGATTCACGACGAAGCCAAGAAATTTTATGGACCAATCCTTGTACTCGACTATGGTGCAGGCGACAGGAAGCTGAAAGTGGAAATATCAAAACGAGATTTCGGTGACAAATACGTCATCGCCAACCTCTTGGGACTAAACATAAAGCTCATGGCTAAAGAGAACATGTTCGCACACAAGCTATGCGCAATGCTCGACCGCAATGAAATAACGAACCGCGACATATTCGATTGCTGGTTTTATATGGAGAACCGTACTCCGATAAACCGAAAAGTCGTAGAACAGAGAATGGGCAAGCCCCTCGAAACATACTTGCAGGACTGCATTGACCGTCTCAACTCTATGAGTGACAGAGGAATGTTAAACGGATTAGGAGAATTGATGGACGACGACATGAAGAAGTTCGTAAAGACTAAACTAAGAAAAGAGGCAATCCAACTCCTAGAGTTCTACAAACTATGTCCCATTGAGGCTTCTGAAAAATAGCTGCGTCATCCTGCATCTATGCCGTGAAGGCATACACTCCGTCAATTTCGTGAACCGGGAATAGAAACCGAAGCTATCTGAAGTTCAACAAACACTGCACTCTTAACCCCATAGGCTACAGTCACCCTTCGAGACCCCTAAGACAGCAACTCACCCTATTTTCAGGTTGCTGAAACCCACGTTTGCAAAGGTGGAGGCTATTCCGGAGGCTGCAAAATGCCTGTGGCTGTCTGGCGGGTGGATTTGGCGGCTACGCCGATGCCGAAGAGGGCGTAGTCGTACCATACGGGATCGTCGGGGCGGAGGCGGCGCAGCTGTGCCGTCAGCTCGAGGACGGCGCGGCGGTCGTTGCTGCGGCGTGTGAGCAAGCCCAGTGCACGGGCGGTGTTGCCAACGTGCACATCAAGGGGTATGAAGAGCTTTGACTTGGGTACCGACTTCCACACGCCCATATCGACGATGCCGTCGTCGCGCACGAGCCAGCGCAGCATCATGTTGATGCGTTTCAATGCCGTCTGCTGCAGGTTGGAGGGAATGGCGCGGCTGCAGCCCTCGCCGCCGTTCTGCTCGCGGCAGACTTCGGCCATGGCGGCTGTCAGCTGCCATGAGGGAGCTCCGCTGTCGGCTACGCGATGATGTGCAGCAAAAGCGTCAAGCGAGGAATGTCGGCGGTATATCTCGCGCAGCCCCCGCATCAGGTATTGCAGGTGGCGGGCAAAGAATGTGCGGTGCAGGTTCATCTGCGGGTCGAGGTCTTCATATCCGCCATCCATGACGTAGGCGTATGGCTGCCAATCGGCGAGCGAGAGCATGCGGGTGGCATTACGGCATATCATCTTGCGGTTGCCCCATGCTATGGTGGCAGCGAGGAGCGCGGCGATTTCGATGTCCTGAAGGCGTGAGAAGCGGCGCGGAAACTGCACCGGGTCGGCATCAACAAATTGCGGCGTGTTGATGCGGCGAGCCTCAATGTCGAGAAGCTCGCGTATTTCGGGAGATATGTCGGGGATGTCCATGTGGGTATATTGCAAATGGCGGAGGAAAATATTAACTTTGCATCACAGTAAAACCGATTTACCGGAGATGAAGATGTCACTAAGGACCAAACATATATTGCTGCTGGCGATGCCGTTGCTGCTGTTGTCATGCGGCGGCAAGGAAACCAGCCACGTTAGCGGCGAGGCGCTGGAGGCTGCGCGTATGGCGGGGCGCAACGCTGCAAAAACATTCGTCAGCCGCGAGTGGAAAGACTCGCTGGAGCTGCACGGCCAGCTGCTCGAGGTGGCGGCAGAGCGCAGCAAGTACACCATGGAGAACCGTACGGAAGAGCGGGCTGCTTTTGACAGCGCGTTCATTTCCACTGTCCGCGCCACGCGCCCGGGCCTGGCAGAACGCATCGAGAGGCAACGCCGCTGACACTGCACCGGTCAGAACGGGTCATCCAGAAACTTGAGTATTTCAGACGGTGAGCTGACCACATGCACTGCGCACGCCTTGCGCAGTTCCGACACTGGACGGAATCCCCATGTCACGCCAATAGACTCGACGCACGCACGCCGGGCCGTCTCCATGTCAATGGCCGAATCGCCTATCATCATCACCTGCGCCTTCGGCGTCGGGTGCTGGCTCAGCACTTCAAATATTATCGACGGGTCGGGCTTCGTAGGTCGCTCGTCACTCTGCCCAAGTACCGTTACAAACGGCGTATCCGGGAAAAAGTGGCTGATGATTTTCGAAGCCGCGCTCTGGTATTTGTTGGTAGCCACCGCCACTGCCACGCCTCTCTCGGTCAGTTCGGCGAGGAGTTCGGGTATGCCGGGGTACGGCTCGGTGGTGTCGGTGCAATGCACGTCGTAATACTCGCGGAAATATCCGAGCAGCCCGTCCACGACAGCCGCGTCGGCATCGGGGTGGGCGCGTTCCAGCAGACGGCGCACGCCGTTGCCCACCATATAGTTGTACGCTGAAATGGGGTGTTTCATGTACCCCATTTTCTCGAGGGCATAGTTGCACGCGCTCCCCAGGTCGGAAATCGTGTTGAGCAGAGTGCCGTCGAGGTCAAATATAGCCAGCTTTTTCATATCCAGTAGACAGTGTGTTGTGTATGTTCAGAAAGGATAGCCTATCGAGAAATGGAAACTGTTGTCGCGTCCCCATTTCGGGTGCAGCAGCGGCCACGGCTCTGCGCCGGAGGCGGGATT
This sequence comes from uncultured Muribaculaceae bacterium, assembly GCA_934663645.1. Classification (GTDB taxonomy): domain Bacteria; phylum Bacteroidota; class Bacteroidia; order Bacteroidales; family Muribaculaceae; genus Lepagella. The sequence goes on from CAKUKR010000033.1 coordinate 20,639, forward strand.
GTGCGCCTTCATGCCGAGGTCGAAGCGTATGAGGAAATAGTCGAAGTCCATGCGTATGCCAATGCCGTATGCCGCCGCCAGCTGCTTGTAGAAGCTGCCGAAGCGGAACACGCCGCCGGGCTGCGCCTCGTAGTTGCGTATAGTCCAGATGTTGCCGGCATCGATGAACAGCCCCATCTCAAGCACCCAGAACAGCTTGGCGCGGTACTCGGCATTGAGGTCGAGGCGTATGTCTCCGCACTGGTTGATGAAGTCTGACACGGAATTTGAGCCGGGATACGAGCCTGGGCCGAGGGTGCGCACGTCCCAGCCGCGCACGCCGTTTGCGCCTCCGCCGTAGAAACGCTTCTCAAAGGGGAGAATGCTCGAATTGCCGTAGGGAATGCCCACTCCCATGCCTACGTGGAGGGCAAGCGAGTTGCGCACGTCAAACTGGTGCAGAAAACTGTAGTCGCCCTCGAGGCGCAAGTATTGCGAATAATGTATGCCGAACACCTTGTATGGGTCGCTATGGAAATCGCGGTGCGAGAAGATGCTGCTGATGCCGAACATCAGGTTGCCAGCTATCTCGGCATTGGCGCGGAAAGTGTTGATATTGCGCTGCAGCCCGCGGTCCCAGGGGCGCGGCGTGCGCTTGTCGGTATAGTAGAACGAATACCCCATGCGCATGATGAAGTGGTTCTCATAGCTGTAGCGCAGCAGCGGGTTGTCCGGGGCTATCTGGTCGAGGAAGTCGCTGGTGGATTCGGGCAAGAAGACATAGTTGATGTCTATTGGCGTGAATATGTGCCGCTTTCGCGAATTGCGCTCTGCCCAGCGGTACGACCACCCGGCGGTGGCAATGATGCGCGTGTATTCGGGTCGCTCCTGGTAATTGAACGAGAGGCTGAACTGCGTCGAGGCCTTTATCTTGCGCTTGAACGCATCGTCGAGCAACGGGAACTTGAACTTCGGGAAATTGATGTCCGTCTCAAACGAATACTCCATGTAGCGGTCATGCAACAGTCCGTTAAGGTCGCCGCTAATCGACTCGTATGCGCCGCGCACTTTCGCCGTCAGCGTCTCCGAGCCCTTGCCTACGTTGCGGTGGGTATAGGTCACGCTCGCAGCCACGCCGAGGTCGCCCTCCGAGTTCGTCCCCTCGAGTTCAAACGCCACAGACTGGCTCTTGTCGCGTGTCAGCAATATGTATGCGTCCACCTCCCCAGTCTCGTCTTCGGCGGGAATGAACCGTATATTAGTGAATTTCAATATGTTCAACCGCGAGAAAGCCTCGTATGTCTGATCCACGTCCGCCTGGCGGTAAGGCATGCCGACACGGAAATGGCAGTTGTCATAGATGACCGACGGACGCAGGTAATGACTCTTGCCGTACAGTATCACCATATCCTTGTAGTCCACCGTGTCAACGGCTGCAATCTTGTCGAGACGGTCCGCATCCATGGCCTTGTAGTCAGTGATGACGCGGATTGAACGGATAGTGTACGGTATATGCGTGTCTATCTGCGGGGCGGAAGCATGCTGCGCGTCATACGGCGGCTCAATGGTCACCGTCAGGTCTACGAGCTTAGAGCCGGCGGTAGTGTCGGCATTAAGGCGTATAAACTCCTTGGTAAAAGCGTAATACCCCTTGTTTTTCAAGTGCCCGGCTATCACATCACGCTGAGTGTCAAGCAAGCTGCGGTCCAGGAAATCGCCGCGACGTATGGCGAAATGAGCGGAATCCTCCATGACGGCATCGTGCAACTCGTCATTGGGGAACACATAGCTGATAGAATCGATGATATGCGGCTGTCCCGGAACAAGGATGTAGTCCACCTCAGCCTTCCGCTTGCGCTCATTCTGACGCACCTCCATATCCACCTCAGCATCGAGAAAGCCCTTGTTGACAAGGGCCTTCTGCAGCTGCTGCCGGCTCGCCAACGCCAGTTCCGGGTCATAAATCACCGGAGCCTCGCCGATGCGGCGTATCCACCGGTTCCACCATTTGGTGGTGTCGCGGCCGGACATGTTGTACACCCCTAGCTGCAACTTCATGCTCCACAGTATTTTGTGGTTCGGCAGCTGGCGGACATAGTTTATCATCTCCTCCGACGTGAAAGTGCCGGTAGAGTCCCGCGACACATCCACCTTGACCTTGTCAAGCAGATACTGCCCCTGCGGCACATGGCGCGAGCTGCTGCACGCGGACACGAGCCACGCAAGCGACAGCGTGACAGCCAGCGAAATACGAGACAACGCGCAGCAGCGTCGATAACCTTCTGACCTCATAACGGCGGCAGTGTGGAAAAACGGCGTAAAGTTACAAAAAAATCCCGATACCGGCAGCCACCGCAAACCCGCGCGCAATGCACCTGCCCGGCGCAGGAAGCAACAGCCGCGAAACCTGAACGGCTCGCGGCTGCTTATAGAAATGCTGACAATGCTTGTCAGAGGATGACCTTGCGGGTCGAAGAGCCGGCGCGGACGATGTAGATGCCTCGCGGCAGGGGCACGGTGCAGCTGCCTGTGCCGCTGTACGCCTCGCGTCCGTCAACACTCCATACCGTCACCGCCGTGCCGTCAGCGCACT
>CAKUKR010000034.1 GCA_934663645.1 uncultured Muribaculaceae bacterium
GGGATGGATTTGGTGGGTGGCTGCTGCGGTTGTCGTCGTTGCCGGCGGTGTGTGGTATTTTGCCGCACGCGACAACGGTGATGCCACACAGCAAGAGCAGACGGCAGTCGTTGCTGCCGCTGAGCCTGCCAGTGACTCCTCGGCGGAAGAAGCGACAATGCAGGAGAGCGGCGAGGTCGCGCCGGGCACAACACCGCAGACAGCTGATGCCGGGCAACCCGCTGCCGCTGAACCGGCTGCTCCCGCAACCGCTCCCGAGAATGACAAGCCCGCTGCAAAGGCTGCCGACAAGCAGCCCGCTGCCGCAAAGGCTGCTCCGACTGGCGACATCGAGGACACTGCCATGAACGTTATCCGTGGCAACTACGGCAACGGCAACGCACGCAAGCAGAACCTCGGCGACAAGTACCAGACGATACAGAACCGCGTCAACCAGCTCAAACGCGAGGGCGCGTTCTGACACAACCCACATGCCAGCGCAGGGACACGGCGTGCCGTGTCCGAAGGATCAAAACTACAATTATTTGATTTGCAAAGACTTGACTGCGGACACGGCACGCCGTGTCCCTACGCTGCCAGCAACAAAACGATAGCATTCTTGAGTTATGGCGCAGCTGTGCCGTAACTCTGCCGAGAACTGACTATGGACATATTCGCAATCATAATCGGACTGGCCGTGTGGCTGGTCATACCGATACTCACCGACAGCGCATTCAAAAAGAAGGCGCACCGCCGCGCTGCCGCCATGCTCTGCCGCATCGTCGGCATAGCAATCATCGCCGTGGCCCTGTTCCGATACCTCTCATCGCTGATATCATGAAACCCTCAACGGCTATCCTGACGACAACCGCAGCCGCTCTGCTGCTCATGGGGTGCGCGAGAAACAACGGCAACAACGGCAACAACGGCGGCGGCGAAACAGCCGCCAAGGCAGAACTGACCGAACAGCAGGACTCGCTGATGCAACACGGCTGGCAGATGCCGGCTAAAGTCACAACCGGCGAGCTGCCCGAACAGTACGGCATACGCAACCGGTACGGCCAGCAGGACAACTGGTTTGACATCGCCGTCAGCGAGGGGCTGAACGTTGCCGTCAAGGTGATGGACGCAGCCACCGACGAGTGCATACGGTACGTCTATGTGGCAGAGAACTCCTCGGAGACAATCAACCAGATACCGCCGGGGCAGTATTACCTCAAGCTCGCCTACGGCCACGACTGGATGGAACAGGAGCAGCCCGACGGCAGGACAGTGGGCAAGTTCACACGCGATGCCGTGTATGAGCGCAGCACCGACACATTCGACTTCGGAGTGAAGCACTCGACAGCAATGGTCAACTACTCGCTGGAAATCAAGGTGAGCAAATCAGCGCACACGAGCAATTTCAGGACACAGGAAATCGACGAGGCCACATTCCTCGAATAACTGCATATCAACGGACTATCCCCTCCGTGCCTGCCGGTCGGCAGATTCGGAGGGGATTTCATTCATGTCAAGTCTGCATGCTCTGCCGCATCTGTCTCACGATGCGGGCAACTAACTCATAATAATCAATTATGCACCATTATTTTGAATGATCTATTTGCAAACCGTGCTATGTAAATTCCAGACGCAGCCACACGGATACGTCCTATGCCTTCGGCATCAAGCGTCACTGCAGCCGCAAGCCGTCCATCTGGAGAGTATACCAGAACAGGCGCGTAAGGCTCACCCTGCAATGTGATGCAATCACCGGTAACGGAAACCGCGCACACACGGCCTGCGTCAATGTCCGTGACAGACGAGTTGTCGAGTTTCACCTCTTGTCCTTTGGAAACAAGCGACTTCACGCCAGACTGGTCTACAGCCTGCACCATGTACACGAAGTCCGTCAGTCCGGCCGGGAGATTGTCAACCTTCCAGCTTGTCACGTTGCCAACATCGAGGCCTTCGTAGCCCGGCACGTTGACCTGTGCGCTTCCGCCTACAGAAATCACTATGTCGTCCATGGCAATCTCGCCCGTGCCGTAGCTGCGGAATATGAAACGCACCTGGCGCACGCCTTGCGGTATGTCCCTGATGTCAACAGTCGTCGCCTCACGGCTCAATGACGTCACCGACATGAGGCTGACCCATTCGCCGTTGGCAAGCCCTTCCACCTCCAGACAGCTCTGGGTGTTGACCTTGACGCCCTTGTACCAGAAGCTGATGCCAAGCACATCGTAATCGTAAGCCTTGGTCGTAATGCAAGACCCGTCGACTGTCATCTTGGCAGACGGCACAGCCTTGCCGCAATACTCCTTGTCTTCGTAACGGGAAGTGTTCTCGCTGAACTCCCAGCCTCTCGGCAGCATGAAAGTCATAGAGCCGAACGAGCAGGTGTTGTCGTGTGGAGCGACCTCCGTTGAGGAAGCCACGGTGAGGATATAGCTTGCGGCCCCGTCCATAGGCTTCCAGTTGGCAGTGAACGAAGTATCCGTGACATCTGTAGCTGGCATCACCTCCGGAGTGAAGTAGGGGAACGTGAGCTCAGGTGTCCTGACATGCATTTCTGGAGAAAGTTCGCTGCGCCGCGAGCCGTTGACAGCCCTGTACACTGCATAATAGTCTGTTTCTGCGACAAGGTTCTCGACGGCGACTGACGTTTCACCATCAACGTTGAGTGCATTGAAGCCATCGAGATATATGGGGCTTCCTCCCTCATCCTTGGTGTACACGCTCACTTCGTATGACTTGGCACGGTCAACCGCATTCCATGAAAGCCGGAACGAGACCGGGGTCACGTCTTCAGCCATGGGAGCCTCTGGCGTGCCGAACACGAAATCACCGCCGTCCACGTCAAATGTTATCACGCCATCCGTTTCCTCGATGTTGGTAATCGGCGGCATTTCCTCGCCGTACCAGTTCCGGAACGCAGGATTTGAGTCAGCCGTGAAGTTCGTCTTGCCGGTTGTGCCAGGCCACGCAGCTCCTGTGTCACTGTTGCCGGCACCGTTTGCCTCCACCAGATCGACATACTGATGTGTCTGGCTGTTGTTGACCTCATTGAGATCCCAAGTGCGCTGGTCGAAGTCGATGTGCCATATCAGCATGCCGTGTCCCGGCAGGTAGGTATCCCACTTGGTCTGCTGGCGGTTCTCGAACAGGAAAAACTCGTTGGTGTTGCGCGTAGGCATCAGGCAGCCCTTGTTGGAGCTCTGCAGCTCGGGGAGCGTGACGGTAGCCGCCTCGCCGAGCACATCCATGTCGAGCCATCCCATGGCGTTGCGCTCGTATGCCGAATATGTCGGCGGAGTGCGGCTGTCATTGTTGTAAGGGCCGTAGTCCATGATTGACCATTTGCCCGGCGTGTATCCGTCCTTCACCATCCCGTTGGTGCAGTAAAGGTCAGGCAACCCCATTACGTGCGAAAACTCGTGGCAGAAAGTGCCGATGCCGTCAGGCAGCCCCGCCTGTGTCTGCCACTCGTTTGAACAGGCGTAACGGCTCACGAGCACACCGTCTGCGAGGAACTCCTTGCGCTGCGCCGTCAGTTCCCAGGCATGCGGCCAGATGCACTCCGACGGCCCGCCGTCATTCTCGCCCTGGCCGGCATAGAACAGGTATACATTGTCGAGTTTGCCGTCCTTGTCATTGTCATACTGGCTGAAGTCCACCTCTGGGTCAAGGAGTTCAATGGCATGTACGACCATGTCCTCGGGCCGGCTGTCATGGCTGTATGCAGTGCTTGCCCCATAATAGCTTCTCTTGTAAGGCAAAGTCACCGGGCCGTATACGTCAAACTCGGGTTCAAACTGGCCGTTGGATGCATCCATGTAATAGTCCCTTGCCGACCCCGTGCCACGGTAGTCGCTGAAACCCGGCTGGTTCAGCAGGTTGGTGAAATACGTCTTGGGATCGTCGAGCCTGAACTTCACGTTGGAATACTGCACCAGTATCACGAGACCCTTCACCTTTCCGCTCTTCGGGAACTCCGTTGAAGACAGCCCTATGCCAGACTGCGGGATTATGCGGCGAGGAGCATTGGCCTTGGCGGCCTCCGCTTTCAGGCTCCGCACGAAGTCCTGCTCCCCGGGCGCGTTGGAAAGCCATTGCCGCAATGCGGCGGAACGCACAGACACGTCGCACGCCTTATAGTCAGAAGCCACCGGCATGCCGTTTTCCATGCTGGCAAAACACAATGTGCCATCTTCGCCGGCCATGAGCGGGTATCCGTCTGCCGACAGGTAGTAGTGGAATGACTCATCGCCATGCAGCGTCACCTTGACGGTTGTCCCGTCCGGCTGCGTGAATGTCAGCACGCCCTGCTTTGCCGGTATGGCAAATGCAGTGGCCAATCCGGCTGCGAGCAAGAACGCCCCTGCGCATCTCTTGATATCAATCATCTTTGCCATGCTGTCCTCTGTGTCATTTTACCAATACCTTTTCCGCCTTGCCGCCGCATACGCGGACGTAGATGCCTCGGCCGAGGTTGTCCTTGTCCGCCTTGCGTCCGTCTACCGTGTAGTACTCAGGCTCGGCGTCAGTTTCGTCCGAAGCGACACCCTCTATCCCCGCAAGGTCAACATAGTCGCTGTACACTATTTTGTACACGTCGCCCCAGTCGCCCTCGGTGGAGTCCTGTATGGGCGTAAACTCGCGGCGCAGGTATTCGGTCGGGTATCCGTTTGCCGGGTCATAGGTCACATCCCCTGCCACCCAGCTTTCTATAGAGGCATGGCCGAAGAACTTGTCGACCTTTGCTTCCGTCAGGTTGTAATACTCGTCATAAGTCTGGGTAACGTTCTGTATCATCTCCGTTGTCTCTTCATAATAGGGACGCAAGTCCTGGAGCATCACGATTTTCTGCTTGTGCCCGCCGTATGGCAGGTAAGTGTACTCGCTTGTCTGCGTGGTCGGGAACATGCCGGCGTATTTGTACTCCAGCGTAGAGGTATAGTCCTCGCCGTCATACGTGACTTGCATCTTCACGTCGGTAATGAGCTTGTCCAGCCCGTTGACAGTGGCAGACTTGATTTTGTTGTTGCCTGTCGTGATTTCGTTCAAGCTGATGATCTGGCCGTCTGTCTCAAACCACTCGCAGTCTGAATACACCTCGTCAGCGCTCCACTCGAAGTCGCCGGTCTCGGCGTTCTGCCCCAATGAACGGGCTTGGATGGTCTTGGGCGTGCGTCCGTCGTATGTCGTGTGTATCTTTTCGACTTCGAGATATTCCTCGTCATACCATGTTGAGGCAGTCATATCCACGATGTCGCCATTCTCGTTACGGGTGATGACCTGCTTGTATGATTGGTCATCCGTGACCCACTCGCCGCCCAGGTAAGATTCCGACAGCTGCTCTGCAACTGTGTATTTGAGTATAGGGTCGTAAGTTATTCTCTGCCGCTGGTAAGGGCCGAGGTTGTCGGGAGTGTCACCGACTGTGATTTCCACGCTCACAGGACGGCCCAGATCATCGTATGTCGTTTTAATCAGGGCAAATGGCACGATGGTCGTATTGCCCTTCTCAAGGCTCTCTTGCAGTTCGGTAAGGGTACGTCCCTCGCTGTCGTATGTAAACGAGTATTTGCCTATGTCTCTCCAGGAAATGCCGCTGAACGTCGAGTAAATCGCCGTGCCGGGCTTCCACCTGTGTTCTGCTCCGTTGCTGCGGGCTGCCTGCGACGGCAGCATGCGCGCCTGAACGCCGACCGCTTCCTTTTGCCGCTCGCGCAGAGCCGCCGGCACCTTCGAGGCGTAAGGGTTTGCTGTCAGTGCATACTCGGCAGCATTCAGGGCCGCCGTGCTTGCGGCTAAGGCCGCTGCCAATGCGATGCTTGTTTTCAGTCTCATGGTATATCGTGTTGTTATCAGGGCATTTGACACCCCAGCGGCGACTCTGCGCCGCCGGGGTTCTCTTGTTGAAAAGTTATTATCAGGACCTGCAGTTATTTCACAATTACCTTGCTTGCCTTGCCGTCAACAACTATGATGTAAAGGCCCGCTGAGGGGAGAGTGTATCCGGATGCCATTCCGCGGAAAAGCACGCGGCCCTGAGTGTCAGCCACACAGAGGTCATGCTCGCCGGGCAGGATGATGTCACGTCCCTGGACGGTCATGTTGCCGTCTGCGTTGATGTCGTCAACAGCGCTGACCTTTTCGATGATTTCGGGAGTGCCGGACCATGCGCCCTTCCATATATGGTTGACGCCGTCGGAGAATTCAAACTCTATGGTGTATTTGCCGTCACCGTGGTTGGTGACTTTCAGGTCGCCGCCAGTAGACGGAGCATACGTGTGGGGAAGTCCTTCCTCATCGAAGTCTCCCATGTACCATGTGCCCACCAGGAGAGATTCGGTCTTGCGTCCCTTCAGGTATTCGCCCGGCCAGAGATTAGTGGAGCGTGAAGCGGTGTATGTGCCCGTAAGGATGCCTTTGGCAATGAGGCGGGCCTTGGTCGAAAGCTCTGTCTGCATGCCGTCCTTGCGGTCGCCGGTGGGAAGTATCTTGATGAGCCAAGTCGAAGCCTCGCCGCCGTAGCCGTAATGGTCAGCGTAATATTCAAATGTAGCCTTTGCATCCGTGAGGTCAAGCACCTTGTTCTCGGTGAGGCCGGAATCCGGCATGCCGTCCAATGTCGGGATTTCGCCCTTGTAGTTGAACTTGACAGAGTACTTCTCCGGAGTCATGAACTCAGCGGTTATGGTGCGTTCTTTGCCCTCTCCGGCGATTGTGACAGTACCGGATTCGTAAACGCCCCAGTGGACATCCTGCGACTTGCCGATGTACTCAGCGTATGAGCCGGCAGCGTACTCAATGCCCGCAAAAGCGACAATCTCGCCCGGGCATATTGTGAAGTCCGCCCCATACTCCGGGGTGACGGTATATGTTCCGTTGGCAATGACTCCGTCTGCGCTGAAAGGCACGTACATCTCCGTATGGAACTGTGTGCCGGGAAGGTCGCTCATGTCGAAGCCGCCATATTCAGGGTCGTCCTTGGGTAAGTCGCTCAGGAACAGGTTCACCTTCATGGTCTTGCCCGACTCGTCAAGCCCCTTGTAGTATGCGAACATGTCCTTAATCTTCAGGTCGAGGTTCTTTGTCAGTCTGTTGGTGCCATACATCTGGCTTTGGTCGTCATACTCCACGAAGCGCGATTTGTACGTCACATGGTGCTTCTTGCCGAGCTCGTCCACGAGTACCAGGTCATAGTTCCAGTACGTGTAACCGTCGGCTTCGGTAGTGAAAATCTTGAGGTGCCCGTCAGTCACCTTGCGCTCCCACTCATAGTTGCCGTTTCCGTCACGCTGGTATATCATGGCGGAATTTTCGATGACCATGTCACCCTCCTTGTTGCTCATAGTGTAATCACCGGTAGCGGGCATCGGCTCCTTCTGGTCAACAGGGGCATATTGGAATGTCAGGAACGAATAGACCGTGCTCTCATTCTGGGGCATGCCGTCAGAACCGAGGGCCTTTGTGCCGAGGATTGTCTGGAAGCCCTGAGTGGTGTGGTCTTCTGTGTTCGTGTTCATCAGAGAGCCGTACCATATAGAAGCACACAGCACCGGGATGTTGAGATACTCATAGTCGTATGTCTCGGCTTCGCTCTCTGTCCCTTCTGCGGATTGTTGAACTGACTGATGCCCACGTGCGAGCATTGCAGGCGTCTCCGCCATGACAACCGGAGTCCCTACGGCGACTGCACAAGCAATCGCTAATGTTTTGAGAAAATTTCTTTTCATGTTAGTTTCGTTTTCGCCAGCTGCCGCCAGCTGTTTTGTTATTTGTTGGAAGTTGCAATCGACGCCTAAATTACATTCCAATTTGCACACAGCAAAAATTTCCGATATTACAAAACTGGGTAATCCAGCATATTCCCCTGATACAAATATGGTAATATCAAAGGCAACATTTATATGACATCCATAGGTATAATGTTGAATTACAGCGACAACACCAAGCATTGCCAGTTTCTCCCATAATCGGTATCACCATTTGGCACAAGCGTCTCCGCATCACCGATGTAATACTGGGTTTGCAGTGTACGACACCCCGAATTACAGAGAATTCTCATCCAACGCAACAGGAAAGCCATAATAAACCGGGCCATCCTCCATGTGAACCTCATGAATAACCGCGCCGGCAACAACACCACAGCAGGACGCGCCTCCTGCTGCATTCAGCATGGCGTTCCGCTTCGCACGCTGCTAAAAAAACGGACGCGCCCTGAAGACGCGCCCGATACGGGAGAGGATGCTGGCAACTCTGTCAGCAGGTCAGATATGGATTGTCAATGGTGGTGTCAGCGAACCACAACCTTGACAGCAGCATCGCCATAGCGAACTACATACATGCCAGGGACGAGGTACAGTGTGCCACTTGCGGTTATTTCGGCATCATATACCACAGTGCCGGCCATCGTGCATACGGAAACTGCAATAGGCTCATCAGCCTCAACAGAGATGAAGCCCTTGCCGGCTGAAACGACGGCATTGCCAGCTGCTACTGCTTCCACACCGTTCTGCTTCTTGAGCGTTATCGCGTATTCGAGCCAGTCGCCGAGCTGCATTCCGTTGATTTCCTGCTTGTCCGGCACCAGTTCGCCGTATGAGGTCTCAAGCATGTACGGGTCTGCGTTCACCTCTGTCAGTTCCATGGAGAACTCGCCTGTCATTGTAGTTGTCTGCTCAGCCACGACAGCATCGTTCTGCTTCAGCTGAACCTTGGCGCCCTCAAGGCGGTTGTTGCTTTCGTCATAGACTATGCCGGAAATTATCACCTTGTTCATGCGCATGCGGATGCTTAGAGGCTCGGCAATGCTGCCGTCAGCCACAGTCACCGCTACTGACGTGGGCAAATAGCCCTCAGCCGAGACACGCACTGTGTACTCGCCGTCAGCCGGCATATTGTCAGGCTGGTCGAAAACCATCTTGAACTCCCCGTATTCGTCAGACACCATGCTGTCTATAACCTCGTCGCCTTTGCACAGCGAGACTTCAGCACCCACGATGCCCTCACCGTTGTTGTACTCGCGCACCGTACCCTCAATTATCAGGGCCTTTTTGAGCTTTATGTCAACAGTCAGTGTGTTGCCCATTGCGGGAGTCTCTATCTCGACTTCCTTGGTGATGTAGTCATCGGCTGAAGCCCGGAGCGAGTATTTGGCGTTCGGATTGACAGTCGTGAGCTCGAAGTTATAGCCCGACCATGAAGAGGAATACACGTACTGGCAGTCCTTGCCGTCCTCGCGCACCCATATCTCAACGTGGTCGATCACTTCATTTGTCGCCTCGTCGTAGACCTGCCCTTTGATATAGCATTTCTCAGTCTGCAGCATTATCACCTGGTCAATAGCCTTGCCGTCAGTGAAGTTGACATCTTTGGAGACAGGGTTGTAACCGGATTTGTATGCAGTGAGGGTGAACGTGCCGTTCAGCTCGCGGCCATCCACGGTTATAGTGAACGAGCCGTTGTCGGCAGATGTGGCAGTGCCAAGGACAGCTTCGCCCTCAAGGAGCTTAATCTCCGCGCCGCCTACCTTAACCTGGTAATTGTCATACAGCTGAACTGTTCCTGACACAGAGGAAGAGAGCGTGCGGTTCGGGTCTTTCTCAATAATAATATCCTTGCTGAAAGAAGTGGCGGTCAAGTCAAGGGTGATTTCCTCCGAAACCGGGAGATAGCCTTCTTTCGACACGGAAATGACGTATGGTTCAGCGAGTGCCTCCTCTACTTCAATTTCATAATAGCCGTTCCAGTCGGTCATATACGAGCCGACCGCGTTACCGTTATGCGTGATTGACACTGCGGCATCCTCTATGCCCCTGGTGTCCTCCTCGCCATCAACGGTGACTTTTTCCATAACCCAGCCTTTGACAGTGATGGTCGGATTGCCAGTTTGGATTTTTGACAATTCGATGTCAAAAGCAGGGGGCATCCATGAGCTTACGTTTATTGTCTGCGAACCGGGTTCGTAACCGTCCGCTGTCACTTCCACGACAAGCTTGCCGCTTGTCACATCCTGGCTCAGGGTAATTGTGCAGGCTCCGTCCGCATCAGTCACGCCTTCGCCAATCAGAGCGTCATTGTAATGCACCTTCACCCTGGCGTTTTCTATGCAAACCCAGGATTGATCCGCGTCACGTACTTCGCCGGTGACCGTAGTGTGCGCCGCAGCGCCTCCCATGCCAGCGCACAGCAGTGCTACGAGGGACATGAGGAAAGTCAATAGTCTGTTTTTTCTCATTTTGGTAGTTTTTTAGTTGTTTGACGATTGCAACTTCGCGCCGAAATTAAGGTTATTCAGCAAAGCTACCAAAAAACCACAGATAACAAAGTGGTAAAACGCCGCCATCGTATACGGTACACGTTGGCCACATACCTATATTACAAAAAGGCAACACCTATTGCCAACATGCGTATTTTCAATCTATTGCAGATTTTATTCCCATTTCACCAAGCCTGTATGCTCTATGATTTGTATTTGTTCAGGAATTCCTGCAATGATGTTTTTGAACCGGTAAGCCCCAACTTGCTGCGCAGGCGCGTGCGAGCCATTTTGACAGCTTCGTTGCTCTGCCGCGTGATGTCCGAGATTTGCTTGGTCGACATGTTTTTGGCAACAAGCACGCAGATGCGGCTCTCGTTGGGTGTCAGGTTCGGGAAATCCTTTATCAGCCGGCGATACATTTCAGAGTCGAAATCAGGTATGTATTGCTCGATTTCCTTAGTTGTGCTGTCGTTTTGCGTGTCTTTCAGCATCCCGGATATTTCCCGCAACTCCGGAGCCAACTTAGAATTGCGGGTGCGTTCAATGGCCTGGTTGAGGCGTTCCATTGCAGAACCGATTATCTTGCGGCAACGGAAACAGCGGATTTGCATGACAGAGTTTTCCTCCTTTATCCTGCGGTCAAGACGCGCCTCCACAAGTCGTGCTGTCTTTTTTCGCATCCAGTAAACGGATACTACGACAGCAACGCCCACGAGCAGGGCTATCGCCGAGAGTATGAAAAAAAGCCTGTTGTCAGCTCTTTCGGATACGGATTTTTCAATCTCCTCCTCGCTGAACCTGTTGTGCAAAGCGTACAGCTTCTTAAGGGTCTCGTCCCAGCCTATGCTGTCATAGAGGTTTTTGTAAGCATACAAGTACTTGTAAGACATTTCATTGTCTCCGACGCTTTTATACAGTGAAGCGAGGTTCTCATACAGGTTGAGCGTCAAGCCGGGGAACTCCCCCTGCCCATAACAGGCCAGCGCAGAGTGGAGGCTTTCTATTGCTTTAGGGATGCTGTCTTTCTGTATGTATATCTGCGCCTTGACAGTTGCCAAATGCCCTTTCTGTGAAATTGATTTGGTAACCGGTTCAGCCTTGCGGCAAAACTTCATAGCCGAGGCATAGTCTCCTACAGAGGTGTATGCGCCGGCAAGGTTAGCATACAGTGTGCTCAGGGCTTCTGTGTCATTGCTTTTCTCAGCCTTATCGACAGCCTCATTGAGCAGCTGGATGCTCTTTTTCTTGTCCTTTTCCGTCCGGAAGCTCAATGTTGCCTCGTTGTTTATGTTTTGAGGCAGGTCTTTGCCCGCTGTGTCTTCGTAAGCGACGCGTGTGCTCTCCCGCAGATACCTGTGGGCAAGTTCTTCATCTCCAGCCTTATGGAAAATCACTCCCATAATCTTGTTGTAATCAATCAGGCTTTCAGCGTCATCATTGTTTTCCATGCCGATGCTGGCTTCGTGTGCGCTCATAAGGGCAGAGTCAAGCCGTTCAAGCCGCAGATAGAGGCGGGCATTGCATAACAGCTGTTTAGCCAACGGCTTGCGCATATTGTTGGCTGCGTAGATGCGGGCTGCCGTTTTGCTGAAAGCCAATGCTTTGGAATACACCTCCCGGTCGTTTTCATAATAGTCAGCAAGAAACGACGCCATTTCGGCAATAGCCGGATTAGTGGCTGCCGTGTCAGCCTTTGACAAAAAGATTTCTGCGTATTCGGTTGCCTTGTTCGGCTTCTTGTCCTTGTTTTCCTTGTATAGTTCATACACTGTCATATCGGCTCCCTTTACCTTCGCAAGATCTGCATCAGCCTCGGCTGAAGAGGCAGTACTCGCGGATTCCGGGCTGCACGCCGACAGGGTCGCCAGCGCCCCCAAAGCCAAGACAAGGGAAAAGCGTCTCGCAATCTTTATTATATTGAAGACTATATGTCGAAAACTGCGGATAAATCGGGCCATAGTCATTGCAGCTATAGTTTGCCTTACGCAAAATTAAGAAAACGCCTCCACATTCGCAACACAAAGAGCCTGAAATCGGCATTAAACAGTTCCAAACGGCCGGCCTTACACCCACGCGATTCCCTTAGGCTTCGGCACACCATCTTTCATACACATCACATTAATGCCGCTAAATCACGACATCACAAAAACAGGCTTGTACTTGCGGCGCATCGATTTTTTATCTAACTTCGCAAAAACAGGATACTATGAACAGACTATTCTCAACACTAACCGTAATACTCTGTGTTACAGTGGGTATAATCGCCCAAGATGAAATGCCGGACATCGCTGTGCAGCCAGCACTTCTGAAATGCCGCCCCGCTTCATTCCAGACGGCAGACAATTCAGCTGCCACGCTGCATTACAAATGCAGGCAACGCATGGAGTCAGACGACACCGAGCCGCTGGAAATCTCCGTCAAAACCACTCGCGGCGGCGAACTGGCAGAGCTGCTGGGCGACAACATCAACACGGTTGACGCGCTCCATGTGGAAGGCCCGATAAACGACGCGGACTTCAACACGCTCTGGAGCAGCTCTTTCAACGGCAAACTGAAGGTCATCGACCTGGGCAAGGCCTCCGTCGAAAACAACATTATCCCCGACCATGCGCTGTTTCATACTGATGAACAAGTGGATTGGGAGACCCTCCAAATATCCACCATCTGGCTCGAGAAACTGGTGCTTCCGGAGGGGATAACCGAAATCGGCGAACTCGCGTTTGCATACGCCACCACACTGACCGAAGTGAATTTCCCGTCATCACTGCGGACTATCGGGCCGGCGGCATTCACCGACTGCATCCGGCTGACCACGGACCAGCTGAAATTCGGGGACAACCTTGAGAAAATAGGCGACCAGACGTTCTACCAATGCCAAGGGCTTACAGGGAGCATCCACTTGCCCGAATCGATGAAAGTCATTGATGACAGCGCATTCTACAGGGACAAAATCACCGACATCAATTTCCCGGCATCGCTTGAATACCTCGGGTGCATGGTATTTGCAGGCTCAAAGCTCAAAACGGCAATTCTCCCCGACAACTGCTATCTCTGCCCCGACGGAGGCCAGTTTTATAACAATTGGGATTTGACAGAAGTACACCTGCCAGACAACCTGGCGTTTGTGCCACGCCAAGTCGTGGGCAGCTGCCAGTCGCTGACAACAGTCAATGTGCCGCGCAATGCGGCGGCAATCGGTGAATTTGCATACGACAGCACCGGCATTGACCACATCGACCTGCCGCCGGCAGTAAAGACAATAGGACAGGACGCATTTCAGGGCTGCAACAAATTAAAGACCATAGTTCTGCCGCCCTCCCTGAAGAAAATCGGGAACAACGTGTTCAACCTGTGCTACGGACTGGAGAGCATCTACTGCATGGCAGAGGAGCCGCCCGTATGCACCAAGGGGATGTATGACGAGAGCAACCCGTTCACCTCTCTCGACGCGGCAATGCCGGTATACATTCCGGTGGGGACACGCGAAAAGGACCTCTCCGCGCCAGGCTGGAACTTCTTCACCAATTACATAGAAACCAACGATTTCCCGTATGCCGGAGTCGGCAACGTCACGCTTGAAGAAACGCAGCAAGACGGAACAGCGTACGACTTGTCCGGCAGAAAAGCCGATACGCTTGTCCCCGGCAACGTCTATATCCGCAACGGCAAGAAATTCATCCAGCGGTAACCAAGGGATATTGAATTACTGTTGTCATACCCGGAAGCGCATAGCAAACGACTCAGCCCAATACAAGCGAGAACTTCAATCCTAAAGCATCTGCGATTTTCAGGAATGTAGACAGCTGCATATCTGTCTGTCCCTTTTCGAGGGAAGATATGTACTCTCGCTTCTTGCCGATTTGCGCAGCCAATGATTTTTGCGTGATATTCTGCCGTTTACGTTCATCTCGCAACAATTCTGCATAATACCAGGCTCTGGCTTTGGCATCGAAATCCCGGCGCAAAGGGCTGTTCTCCTCGCCATATTGCTCTTTCAAATGATCATCAAAAGTTTTGAGCGACGCAAGTTTCTTTTCATCTAATTCTCTCATGTTCAATCCTCCGTATATCTTGCTAAAATATTCTCCGCCACCTTGATTTCTCCCTTATATTGCTTTGTTCCTTTCTTGAGAAACGAATTTAGAAGAAGCACTCTTTTGCATTGAATGAAACTATCATGATCAATCGCAAAAAGGATGGTTCTATACTCATTCGCACTCACAGAAACACGCAACTCATAAAAGGCTGTATTCTCAAGGCTTTTCACGAATTTATTACTAACTACATACTGAGTTCTTAAGACGTTCAATGCATAGTTGTATTTATCCCTTGTGCGGCCATCCAGCTCTGCATAAAACTCCTCAAACTCATCAGAGAAAACGATTTCCCTTATCTTATTCATACTGCAAAAGTAAGGAATATATTCCACACCTGCAAGAAACAACCTGCAACTTTGCAACAATCTGGAGGCTACGTTGCTGGAGCAAAACATTTCAGCTGACGGTGTGTCAGTATTTGATACACCCCAGTGATAACTTTGCCGAAACTACATCTGCAACTTTATGGAAACATCTGACTACAACACAAGTGCATCACCTCAGCAGCCTATAACAATCGACGGCTATGACGTGAAGATTTTCACCCGCGACATCGAGGAAAAGGCTTTGGGACAGATACGCGAACTGTTAGGCATCGACGTGTTTGCCGACAAGAAAATACGGATAATGCCAGACGTGCATGCCGGCGCAGGGTGTGTAATCGGATTTACCGGCAACCTCGGCGACAAGGTCATACCCAACATCGTGGGCGTAGACATAGGTTGCGGCATGAGAGTGCTTAAATTCAGGACCGGCAACAAAATAGACTTCCACTCATTCAACAAGCTCATCAATGCCGTCATACCCTCCGGCACATGGATACGAGAGCCGAAGAGGGGGTTCAAGCAGCTCACAGGCGAGTCAATGGAGATATACCGCGAGGCCAAGCAGCTCACAATCGGGCTGCGCTGCCTACGCGACCTGAAGAACTCCGACCGCATCTACAAGTCGATAGGTTCGCTCGGCGGCGGCAACCATTTCATCGAGCTCGACCGCGACGACGAGGGGTGGACATACCTGGTCATACACACCGGCTCGCGCAACCTCGGCAAGCAGGTGGCTGAGATATACCAGGCCCGGGCGGTCAAGCACCTCACCGAGGGCGCGGACGAGCTGGAAGAAACCATACGCCGCACCATAGAGGAGTACAAGGCCGCAGGACGCAAGTCGGAACTGCAGACCGTAATCAAGCGGATGAGGCGCGAATTTCGTGCCGCCGAGCCATCATTGCCCCGCGACCTGTGCTATGTAGAAGGCCCGGGGCGCGAGGACTACCTGCACGATATGCGCATCTGCCAGCAGTGGGCTGTGCTCAACCGCCGTCTCATAGCCCTCGAGCTGATGAAATTCTTCCCATGCGCGGAAGTCGCCGAAGAGTTTGAGAGCGTTCACAACTACATTTCAGACGACAACATAATCCGTAAGGGGGCAATCTCCGCAGCCAGCGGCGAGCGGTGCATCATACCGCTCAACATGCGCGACGGCTCGCTCATCTGCACTGGCAAGGGCAACCCCGACTGGAACTGCTCCGCGCCCCACGGCGCGGGGCGCGTGCTGAGCCGCTCGGCGGCATACGCCCAGGTTTCGATGGAGGACTTCGCAGCCTCAATGCGCGGCATATATTCCGAGACCGTCAACGACTTCACACGCGACGAATCGCCCATGGCATACAAGCCCGCCGACGAAATCATCGCCAACATCGGCCCGACAGCAACCATAGACACGATAATCCGCCCGATATTCAACTTCAAGGCCTCGAAATGACGCTTGCCGACTGAACATTTGTGCGGACTGGGCGTGCGTATGATGAATTATTTGATTAATTTTGCAGTGTGAACTGGTGTCGCCTGTCACATAGCACGGCGGCAAACGAACTGACTGCAGATGGGGGTCAAGAAAAATCTGAAGAAACTGGCGTTCTGGCTTCGGAGAAAATCCCGCTTGCCGATGCTGATTGTCATGGCCATATTCGTGGTCATGCTCATCTTCAACGACGACACCTCCGTTTCCGTCAGCATGAGATACCAAGATGAAATAAATGCTCTGCAGGAGCAGATACGCATCACTGCCGACAGCGCGCAGTATTACAGGCAGAAGCGCGAGGCGATAGAGGCCGGGCGCAACGAGCTGGAACACCTCGCCCGCGAGCGGTTCAACATGCAGCGTCCTACGGAGGATGTATACATCGTGACCGAAAAGGACGAGAAATGACCAGACGAGCCGACAATGAAACACCCGTACCGATGAAAAAGAACAACAATGACGGCGGCAAAGCAGCGATGCCCCTGCCGAAAAAACGCAAGATAGCAGACAACGTGGCTATGCTCGGGCTGCTCGTTCTGGCAGTGGCAATAGCCATGCCGATAGCCACGCTCGAATCGCCGGAGACGCTCGCGCCATGGAAGTGGGTGTATGCCGCCGGCGCAATCATCTATACCGCTGCGCGTTGCGTCAACGTGTCAGCGCCCGGCGACAGCAAGCGGCTGCGCCGGCTGCGCCGCATGCAAGCGTGGGGCGGCATCGCGTTCATCATCGCCGGCGCATTCTGGTTCTACTACGAGCAGCGGCTCGGCGCAATGGGCGGCGGCGCACTCGCGATACTGAACAACACCATCCTATTCACCCTCGTGGGCGCGATGCTGCAGATAGTGTCCGTATGGATGATATACGCCCGTGAGAAAAAGGAAAGCCGCAACAACGGGACGACACTCGACTAATTATGTTTTTTTAGGCGTGATGAATTGCGCATAGCCGCCAGTTGATGTAACTTTGTGAACTGATGAGGAAAATTCTCACGATAGACCACGGCAACAGCTCTGTGAAAGTGAATGTATACGAAGGCTCAGGCGATGTCACGAGCCTGCGCATGGAGGAGCTGTGCATCGAGGCTGTCGCTGAACTGGTGGAGCGCGTGCGTCCCGACGGCATCGTCTATGCCGCCGTCGGCAGGACAGATGCCCGTATGCTGGAATCCGTGAGCCGCCTAGACGGCAACGTGCTGGTGGTCACACACGCCACGCCGCTGCCGATAGGCATAGCCTACGGCACTCCCGGCACTCTCGGCCTCGACCGTGTTGCCGCAGCAGTGGCTGCCGCAGCGATGTTCCCAGGCGAGACGCTGCTGGTGGCTGACGCCGGCACTGCGCTGACCGCCGACATCGTGTCGGCTGACGGCGTTTTCATGGGAGGCAACATCTCCGCAGGTGTACGATTGCGCCTCGACAGCCTAGCGAGCCACACGGCGCAGCTGCCCCGTGTGCTGCCGGAAGGGCGGCTGCCGATATACGGCAAGGACACGGAGACCGCATTGCGGTGCGGCGCGGTGCGCGGCGCCGCAGCAGAAATAGCATACACAGCCACTGCCGGACAGTGCAGCCGCATCGTCCTCACCGGAGGCGACGCAGCACTCGTGGCAAATGCCCTGTGCCAGATGACCAGCATGCCGCTGGACTCAGTCGACGACCTCGTCGGCAAAGGACTTTTAAGAATTTACGAACACAATGAAGATAACTAAGACATATATCCTCCTGATGTGCATCATCGCCGCAGCCGCCGGCACGGCAGATGCGCAAGTCACCACCTCGCCATACTCCATGTACGGCTACGGCATACTCAGCGACCACGCCACTTCCGCGCAACGGCAAATGGGCACCATAGGCTACGCCATGCGCTCCGGACGGCAGATCAACGTCATGAACCCGGCTTCATACGCCGGCATGGACTCGCTCACATTCCTCTGGGACATAGGAGCTGACATCAGTTTCATACACTCGCAGGAAGGCTCATACAAGGAGAACTCCACTGGCGGCGGCCTCGACTACCTGACCATGCAGTTCCCGCTCTCCAAACATTTCGGAGGCTCTGTCGGACTGCTGCCAGTATCGTCGGTGGGCTATGCCTTCGGCAACGAGATAAAGCACGGCACAATGGAGAACCAGGGTTCGGGCGGCCTCAACCTCCTCTACTTCGGCCTTGCCGCCAACTACTACGGCATCGGCATCGGCGCGAACATCTCCTACCGTTTCGGCAACATCATCAACGATGTGTACTCCACCCCGGAGGGCTCGGGACGCACACTCTTTGAACACGTCATGCAAGTACGCGACTGGGACATCAACATAGGACTGCAATACACCCTCGGGCTGACCAAGGCCGACCGCGTGACACTCGGCGTGACATACACGCCCCGCAAGTCATTCCTAGGCAAAACGTGGGTGACAAACCAGAACCTCGGCGACAACACCTCCAAGCCCGACACCGTGGCATACATGCGCATGAAAGGCAGCTACTACCAGCCGCACACCATAGGCGCGGGCATCAACTACACCCACGCTCGCCAGTCGCGATTCATGGTCGAGGCCGACTTCACATACCAAAACTGGAAAGACGCGCCATACTCCCCGCTCTATGACGACAAGGGGAACACCGTCTTCCAAGGCATGGAGTTCAACGACCGATACAAGGTGGCTGTCGGAGGCGAATATGTTCCCAAACTGCGCGGGCGGTACCTGCAGCGCGTGGCATACCGCTTCGGCGGATACTACTCGCGTGACTACCTCAACATACGCGGCAACAACGTCAAGGAATACGGTCTGTCCTGCGGCTTCGGCTTCCCGACACCCGAAGGACGAACGGTCATCAACCTCGGCTTCGACTGGAAGCACCGCATGACCTCGCCCACTTCGCTCATATCCGAAAACTATTTCAACATCACGCTGGGCGTCAACTTCAACGAGCTGTGGTTCTACCAGCGCAAGATTAAGTAACCCGAGGCTCTCGCAGCTACGCAATGCTCTTTCGCGCCGCATACAAGTCCGCGTGCCGGGCTTTCTCTCCCGCACACCTCCCCGTGGCAATGATGCTCGCCGTCATCGCTCTAGCATCATGCCACCAGGGGAAGAAGGTGGACGTGGCAGCTTCTATCAACCCCAAGAAGATGCCTACAATGACAACAAAAAACGTAGTCACGTTCATCTCCGACTCCGGCATAATACAGTACAAGATCGTCTCCCCCCTCTGGCTGGTATACAACGAACGCGACACTCCGTACTGGTCCTTCCCAAAGGGGCTGTACCTGCAGAAATTTGACCGCAACTACAAGAAAATTGCCTCTGTGGCAGCCGACTCCGCCAAGTTCTACTCCGACCAGAAGCTGTGGCAGCTCGACGGCAACGTCGAGCTGGAACGCCTCCCCGGCGACCTGTTCCTGACACAGCAGCTCTTCTGGAACGAGCGTGAACACAAGATATACTCCGACTCGTTCATCCACATCAAGACGACCCAGCACATGCTAGAGGGGTACGGCTTCGTGTCAAACGACCGCCTTACGGACTACCGCATAATACGTCCATCCGGCATGTTCCCATTCAACAAGGACGCGCAGCCCGCAGCCACGCCCGTACCGCCGCAAGCAGCTGCCGCCGGCGGACCGGCGATAGCCCCGGCGACGCCCTCCGCAGCGCCTTGACACGGTCACGACACATCTCCCCCATCACGAAAACAAAACACGCATCAACACACTACAATGGAACTACAACTCACCTCAGCAATACTGATAACAATAATCGCAATACTGTTCTCCGGCCTGTTCTCCGGCACAGAGATTGCCTTCGTGCAATCCTCCAAAGTGCGCATGGAGATAGAGACTTCACGCGGAGGAATAGTCAACCGCATACTCCGCAGGTTCTACCACAACGAAGACACGTTCATCTCAACGCTCCTCGTGGGCAACAACGTCGTCCTCGTAATATACGGCATCGCCATATCCGCTATAATCAACCCTTGGCTTAACGACTGGTTCCAGAACGATGCAGCAGTACTGATAGTCAACACTATAGCCTCAACGCTAATCATCCTGTTCACCGGCGAGTTCATGCCCAAAATCACATTCCGCATCAACCCCAACTTAACCATGCGCCTCATCGCGCTCCCCGTATACATCATATACCTGGTGCTCTACCCCGTCTCTGCGCTCATCTCGCACATCTCGCTGGGACTGATGAAGCTCCTCGGCATAGAACCCGCCAACGCCAAGCCCGGGCGGCTCACCGTTGAGCAGCTCGATGACTACATACAGCAGAGCCTCGCCGGCCGAGCAGACACAGAAGAGATAGACAGCGAAGTGAAGATATTCCGCAACGCAATAGACTTCAAGGACACGCAGATAGAAGAGTGCATGATACCGCGCAACGAGATCGTCGCCGTTGACCTCGAAAGCACCTCGCGCAGCGAGCTAGTCAACACGTTCTCCTCAACCGGCCTGTCAAAAATAGTCGTATACCGCCGGGACATCGACGACATAGTCGGATACATACACGTCTCCGAACTGTTCAAGGCTGACACCAACTGGCGAGACCGCATCAAGCCCGTAATCTTCACCCCAATGTCAATGCTCGCCAACAAGATGATGCGACGCATGCTTGCCGAAAAACGCTCCGTCGTAATCGTCATCGACGAGTTCGGAGGCACTGCAGGCCTCGTCACACTCGAAGACCTCGTAGAGGAAATCTGCGGCGAATTTGAAGACGAACACGACAAGAAACGCCTCATCGCACGACAGACCGGCGAAAACGAATACGAGTTTGCCGGACGTGTCGAAATCGAGCAAATCAACGAGCAGTTCCACCTCGGCATACCAGAAAACGAACACTACCACACTCTCGCCGGATACATACTCGAAACACGAGGCGAGCTGCCCCGCGTCAACGACACATTCACAATAGGAGACCTTTCATTCACCGTGCTGCGAATGTCTGCCACCAAGATTAAACTACTGCGTGTCAGACGTGTCTGACATATACTCCGATTTGACACGAACAAATATACTGAACGACAGCGCAATAATCCATAAGCAACGCCGTTTGGCATATAAACACCTGGCAAACCCGCCATTTGGAACGGGAATTGCCACCGCAAAAACGAAAACCAACGGCATCTGCCAGCCCGACAGCCGGCAGGTCCGAAAGACAAACTACAACTAATCGAAGTGGAAGATTGCGAAAGCTTTGTCCACAGGCAAACAAAACAACAACACTTAAAGCAATCACATCATGTCGAAACAGTCTTCTTTCTCAACAATGGTCTGCACAATGCAAAACAGCCTGCTGTCTTTCGCATTGAAGCTCACCGCAAACCGGTCCGAAGCCCAGGACCTCGTCCAGGAAACGACACTCAAAGCCCTGAAAAACCAGGAAAAGTTTGTCGATGACACCAACCCCAAAGGATGGTTGCTCACCATAATGCGCAACATATTCATCAACAACTACCGCAAAAGCACACGCGAAAACACCGTGATAGACTCCTCGGAAGACCTCTACCACCTCAACCTGCCGCAAGACTCCGGCATCTCAACGCCCGAAGGCGCATACTCAATGGCAGAGATACGAGAAGTGATCAAACGCCTTCCAGAAGAGTTCCGCCGCCCGTTCTCAATGCACGTGGCTGGCTACAAATACGAAGAAATCGCCGAAAGGCTGAAAATGCCCCTCGGCACAGTCAAGAGCCGCATATTCAGCACACGCAAACGCCTGCGCGAATACCTCAAAGACTACCGCTGACCCACAAGCGAGGCGCGTCATATACATGACGCGCCCTCGCTTTCGCATACCTCCTCACACCATTTCAACTCAAAAACACTCACCTAACACACCAAAGCAATGACAAAACGACTGCTCATTTTCTTCCTCCCCCTCCTCTTGGTGCTTGCCATGCACCCCAGCTGCACATCCACCAAAAAGACCCTGCCCGAAAGACCCAAAACAGTGCTGGCCGAAGACGAACGCTATGAAATACTGCGCGAAGTTGTCGACCCTGCCGAAGACAGGTACGACGTAGACGTCGTGGCGCTTTGGGTAAAAGACAAGGAAACCGGGAAACAGACCAAACTGCTTCAGACCGTGCGACCCGACGGATGTGCCTGGTATGTAGCCGACGGCAAAAATTTCACACCCGCGCCAATCGACTCCATCAACGCAATCTACAACGCCTATATCTACCGTTGGGACCCACTTAGGATAATAGTAGAAGGATGTCCCGATATGCGCAATATGTACTCATACTTCATAGATGTGCCTTCTCGAAAAGCGTGGTATATACCGGCAAACTCCGGGTATTTAGGAAAAACTTGGGAGGAAGGCTATATGGTGTTCCAGTCATACCGCTACGGGCCAGTCGGATACGCCGGGCGCTACACATTCCTGCATGTCTTCAATGAGGACGGAGAAATGGTCGACTCACTCAGCCTCGAGCGTCTCTTCATAGAAAACAACGCCGACCAACTACTCGACGACGACATCGACGAATAACTCCATGACAGCTGCACCAGAAGCCACCGACACGACAGCCCACACACCGACATAGCAGACTGAAGCCAGGC
>CAKUKR010000035.1 GCA_934663645.1 uncultured Muribaculaceae bacterium
GAGGTGGATATTTGTGCTGAGTTTTTGATTTTACAGCGGAAATGATTACCTTTGTGGTTCAGAACTAACAAATACGCAACCCAATCAATCGTTACTTCTTATGGAAGACAAATGGTTTATACTCTACAACGGGCAGCAAGTAGGCCCGATGACCAAGGAACAGCTGCTCCACTACGGCCTCAACCCTAACTCGCAGGTATGGCGCGAGGGCATGCCGGCATGGGTAGCAGTGTACACTCTGCCGGAGCTGATGTCGATGCTCCCCGCAGGCCCGCAACCGAATGGCCCGACACCTGGCGGATATCCACAGCAGCAATACGAAAAATCGAAAACGACCGCAGGCATCCTGGCGATCTTGCTCGGATGGCTTGGCGTGCAATATTTCTATTGCGGCAAGATCGGTGCTGGCTTTATCACAATACTACTGTACCTTGTTACCTGCGGCCTGTGGAGCATCCTTACTCTGGTCCAGGGTATCATGATGCTCTCGATGACCGACCAGCAGTTTGACGAGAAGTACGTAAGCAACGACAAGGTCTTCCCGCTGTTTTGACAAGCGACAACGAGGAACTGCATAGGGTGCATCACACAGATGATGCGCCCTATAGTCGCATAACGGCGCATCAGCTTTGACACGACACGCAGTGTCCTTACTTTGCCGCACATTTTGCCCCAATTCCGCTTCTCGGACGCACGCAGGGTGCGTCCCTGCATTTGTCCACGCCAGGTCTCCTGCGTGGAATTCGGACAACTATTCGGCGGAATTGAACAGCGAAAAACGCGGGCGGGATTTGGGCATTTCGGGGATTGTTGCTAAATTTGCCGTTATTAACCGTAAACAATAGACTATGAATCTACTTTTGAGTCTGGTGCTCTCACTTTTCATGAGCGCCGCAGCGACCCCGAGCAGCCCGCTCGTGCAGGAGTTCATCGAGGCTTCCAACACGGAGCTTGAGGGACAGGGGTACGCAACCTACGAAGAGACGGCCGACGGGGCGGCCGTAGTGTATGTATTGTACATGGACGGCGACGAGACCGCGCTGGAGGACTATCCCGTGGATGCGTTCCGCGAGCAGTATGTTGCGACCCTGCTGGAAGACGAGGACACGGCAGAGGGCATCGACGACCTGTTTGAGGAGGGCGTTAGCCTGGTCATCCGCCTGATGACTTCCGACGGCGCGTACATCGACATTCCGTTCACCGCCGACGATTTCGAGTAATCACACAACACACATAAACACACGACACTATGAACCTCAGTTTCTTAGTCAGCATCGTCCTGTCGATATTCATGGGCGCGGCTGCAACACCGACCAACGAGACCATCAGCGCGTTCATCCAGGAGGCCAACAAGGAGGCCGGCATGGAGCTCGTGACATACGAGGAGACACCCTTCGGCAACGCTGTGGTGTTTACTGTCAATATCCCCGGCGCCAGCGCAGCTGACCTCCAGGATATGCCCACTGACATGATGAAGCAGCAGTTTGTGCAGGGCCTGAAGAGCGACAGCGATTCCGCCGAGTTCATCAACGCGCTTGTCGAGGAGAAAACGAACATCATCATGCGCCTCGTCAGCGAGGACGGCGGCTCCCTTGAACTGTTCGCCACCCCCGCCGACCTGAAATAACAGCTCCACATACGTTTGTCAAAGCCATGTCACAGGACGGGCCGTTGCAAATAGATTTCACAGGCATCTTGCGAGCGCGGCTTGGCGCACGCAAGATGCGTTTCATTCCGCGCTTCCTGCTGCGTGCCGTCGAGCGGCTGATACGTCAGGCGGAGCTGAACGGGATACTGCGGCGCACCTACCCGCGCCGCGGAAGCGAATTTGCGGCGGCTGTGCTGCGCGACATGGAGGTAAGCGTCGAGGTCAAGGGGGAGGAGAACATACCGCCGCAGGGGCGGTTCATCTTCGCCTCCAACCATCCGCTCGGGGGCATGGACGGCATCTCGCTGATAGCTGTGCTCGGCAGCCGCTACGGCGACGAGGGGATACGCTTCCTGGTCAACGACATGCTGATGAATGTAGAGCCGCTGCGCGACGTGTTCCTGCCCATCAACAAGTTCGGGGCGCAAGGGCGCAGGGCAACGGCAGAGATAGCAGAGGCATACGCCTCCAGCCAGCAGATGATCATATTCCCCGCCGGGCTGGTGTCGCGGCTGCAGCCTGACGGCTCGATACGCGACCTGACATGGCACAAGGCATTCGTAGCCAAGGCCATAGAATACGGGCGCGATATAATACCGGTGCGCTTCGATGCGCTCAACACGCGGCGGTTCTACCGAGCGGCTCGGTGGCGCAAGCGGCTGGGCATCGGCGTGAACCTCGAGCAGATACTGCTGCCGGACGAGCTGGTACGCGCCCGGGGCAGCAAATACCGCATCATCTTCGGCAAGCCCATACCCGCAGCGGCCCTGTCGGCAAGCGACAGGACGGCGGTGCAGCTGGCCGGGGACATAAAAGAGATCGTTTATTCACTCGAATAACAACTGAACGACATGAGAAAAGTACAGATTAAGGTAAGCCACCTCGTGGCTGGCGCACTCTCTGGCATCATCACTATGCTCGGGTTCTCGAGCTGCCGCCACACCGCCAAGGAGGCGGTCAAGGACAACAGCAACGAGCCGGCCAAGATGGACGAGATAATGCTGATGTACGGCATACCGCAGGCTTCATACCGCATCGTGGGGACAGTCACCGACAGCGAGGGCAAGCCTGTCGAGGGCGCAGACGTGATAATCCGCAGCAACGACGGCGTGCAGGGCTATGTCACCGAGGACACGCTGCGCACGGGCAAGGACGGCGAATACTTCAGCCAGCGGCAGTCTGTCATCACTGGCGACCTGCGCCTCGTGGTTGACCCGAAAAACACCGTGCTGGAGAAGGACTCTGTAGACGTGGATGTGGACGAAGTGGTCCAGAACCGCGACAAGCGTTTCGACTTCCGCCTCGGCAAGAAGAAATGACGAAGCACTCGCCGCCAGCCTCACACCTCACTCTGCGCCGCCGCCTCGCACTGGAGGCGTGGCGCATGCAGTATGCCATGCGGGTGCGCGAGCATCCGCTGCGGCAGCTGTTTTGGGAAAGCACGCACCGCTGCAACGTCAGCTGCCTGCACTGCGGCAGCGACTGCACCGCCGGCACTGGCGACCCGGACATGCCTGCGGAGGACTTCCTGCGTGTCCTGGACTCGATAACGCCGCACGTTGACCCGCACCGCGTCATGGTCATAATCTCTGGGGGCGAGCCGCTCGTGCGAGCCGACCTCGAGGATGTCGGGCGCGAGATATACCGCCGCGAATACCCGTGGGGGATAGTCACCAACGGCTATGCCCTGACTGCCGGGCGGCTCGACCGGCTGCGTGCCGCCGGGTTGTGTGCCGCCGCCGTCAGCCTTGACGGCCTGGAGGAGGAGCACGACTGGTTGAGAGGACGCGAGGGGAGCCACCGGCGTGCCGTGGCCGCGCTGACGCTGCTGTCGCGGTGCGGCGATGTGGAGTACGACGCGATAACGTGCGTCAACAGCCGCAACATCAGCCACCTGCCCGAAATCGAGCGGCTCATACTCTCCACCGGCACAAGGGCATGGAGGCTGTTCACCATCTTCCCGTCGGGACGCGCAGCCGGGCGTGATGACTTGTCGCTGACCACCGAACAGTACCGCTATCTGCTCGACTTCATACGCGACCGCCGGCAGCGCGGCGAAATGTTCGTGCAATACTGCTGCGAGGGCTTCCTGGGCTCATACGAGGGGGAGGTACGCGACGGCTTCTACCACTGCGAGGCCGGGGTGAGCGTGGCGTCCGTGCTCATCGACGGCTCTATCTCCGGCTGCGCCTCGATACGCTCCGACTACCACCAGGGCAACATATACCGCGACGACTTCTGGGAGGTGTGGGAAAACCGTT
Organism: uncultured Muribaculaceae bacterium; assembly: GCA_934663645.1. GTDB lineage: Bacteria > Bacteroidota > Bacteroidia > Bacteroidales > Muribaculaceae > Lepagella. The sequence continues at coordinate 3,910 of CAKUKR010000035.1, forward strand.
TCAGGCAATACCGCGACCGCGAATGGATGCACACCGGCGAGTGCGCCGAGTGCAAGATGTGGCGTTACTGCCAGGGCAACGGCATGCACCTGCGGCGCAGCGACGGCACGCTGGCGCGTTGCAACCTCCACGAGCTGGGATAAATTGCCTCAACCCAAGCCATTACATATCAATTGATTATTCCTGCCACACTTCGGACATGACGTGCCGGTGCGTGGATGTCATTTGTTGCGGCGAGGGGCGATGCGCTCGGGATGCTTGCGCAGGAACTCCTCCCAACTTGCAGCGCCGCCGGCGATTTTCGGCTTGCCGGTCTCATAGAAATGCGTCAACGCCGCCCCGAGGGCATCTGTGGCGTCGAGCAGGTGCGGCATTTTATCGTCGGGTATGTTCAGCAGGTGCTTGAGCATGTTCGCGACACGCTGCTTGTCGGCGCTGCCGCTTCCCGTAACCGACTGCTTGATAGACAGCGGCGCGTATTCCGCTATCGGGATGTCGCGGGCTATCGCAGCGGCAATGGCAACCCCCTGCGCACGCCCCAGCTTGAGCATCGACTGCACGTTCTTGCCGAAGAACGGGGCCTCAATCGCAAGTTCGTCAGGGAGATACTGCTCTATAAGCGAGGTGACACGCTGGTAAATGCGGTTGAGCCGCAGGTAATGACTCTCGAAACGCGACAGCTGTACCACTCCCATAACTATCAGCTCCGGCTTCTTCCCCTTCACGCCGAGCAGCCCGTAGCCCATGACGTTAGTGCCGGGGTCTATGCCCATTATTATGCGGTCATAGCCCTGTATAGCCTCTCTGTCAGCAGCTGAGGCGGCTGTGTTCATTCCACTTCCCATTGCTCGATGATTGACGGCATGGCGTATGCGTCACTGCCGAAGGAACGCGAATATGCCCCGGCGAGGGTGACAAAATGCGTGTCGCCCCAGCGGCGAGCATCCTCGGCTGTGGCGAATGTGAACTGTGCGGTCATGCTCGTTTCCTCCCTGCCGTAGTCAGACATGCCCGGGACGGCGGTGACGACCGAGAGGGATGCGCCTGTGCCGGAGAACCCCTGCGCATGACGCAGGAACTCGATGCGGCGGGCTATCCACTCCATTTGCTCCTTGCGGCGCGAAGAGCGGACGAGGAAAGTGATGTTATAGCAATATCGCTTGTTCATATTGTGAAGTCATTGTATAGCCAGCCAACGGCGGACTGGCATAGCGGACACGGCACGCCGTGTCCCTACAGAGGTGAGAATGAGGCAAGTATGGGCATAAAAAAACGGCATGCCTGTTTCCAAACACGCCGCCAAAACAAAATTATGAAAAACATTCAACGCTTATGATGCTTGCAACATTCTGAGCCTCTTGTCGGATTCGAACCAACGACCCCGAGATTACAAATCACGTGCTCTGGCCAACTGAGCTAAAGAGGCAGGTGGGCAAGCTGACTATATCGCACCGCTACGACCGCTTACCTTTGCTTCGGTCAAGATCTGGAGGATTCGCGGGAGCTGGTCGTATAGGACTTACCCGATGCAAAATTACAAACTTTCCGGGAGGTGGCAAAGGCTCTCCCTTACTTTTTTGTTTTTTAACCAAGCCGCCCCCACTCGTAACTATTCAGCCAAGGGATAATGCACGTTCTTCTCTTTGAGGGCAATCAGGTTTGACAGCCGCGGCAGTCTGACGAATGTGTCATTGGCGCAAGATGCGGCTGAACAGGTCAGTGTATCGTGCGGCGACGGCCGGGGCGGCAAACTTGCTGCGGACGGCTTCGAACATCCTGCGGCGTGTCTCCTCGGTCATAAGGTTGGCTGCTGCGCTGGCGATGCCGTCGGCGATGCCGGCAGCGGCAGCGTGTATCTCGTCGGCAAAGGGGACGATGCAGCCCGTCTTGCCGTGGTCGATGATGTCGGCTTGCCCTCCTCGGTCGAAGGCTACGGGGACACAGCCGTATGCCTGTCCCTCGACGAGTGTGCCGGGGAGTGTCTCGTAGAGTGAGGTGGAGACCACGATGTCGGCGTTGTCATACGCCTCGCGTATGCGCGACGAGGGGATTGTGCCGAGGTGTGTGTGGGGGATGGCGATGCCGTCGAGTGCTGCGGGGTTTTTCAGGCCTCCGTATGTGATGAGGCGGTAACGCCGCTGTCCGCCGGGCTGCTCGGCGAGCAGCCGTGAGGCTTCGATGAGTATCGGCAGCCCCTTTATAGGGTCGTCGAGGCGAGCCGCGCCTATGAGCAGGCGCACGGTCTTGCCGGTATTGTCGGGGCGCGGCGTGTATTTCTCGTCAAGGGGGAATGCATTGGGAATGACGGAAACGTCGGCATCGGAGAGGAGCGAGGAGGCTGCAGCCCGCTCGGCGAGCCAGTTGCTTACAGCCACATAGTGTATTTCGGCGAGCCGGCGCAGGTCGTCCTTGCGCTGCCAGGTGCGGAACGACAGGTCGCGGGGCGACTTGCGGCTGCCCATCAGCGGGCAGTTCCCGCAGTGGCTGCGGAAACCGCCGCACGTGCCGGCGTGGTGGCACACTCCGGTCATGCACCACATGTCGTGCATGGTCCACACGATTTTCTTCCCCATCTCGGCGAGCCTCCTTATTCCGCGCAGCGACAGCACACCCTGGTTGACCCAGTTGAGGCAGATGATGTCAGCGTCGCGCACCCACGGGTGCCGCCACAGCGCCACGCCGTCTCCGCAGGTGTCAACCTTGAAGAGGTTTTCGCGCTTGAAGCTGAGACGTGCGAATATGGCGAGCCTTTCGGCGAGGAAAGCGCGGCGCATCATCAGCGGCTGTGCGGCGAGGGCGACGTGCGGCGAGTCAGTCTTTTTCTCGGCCACAAGCATGCGGGCGTCGATGCCCGCATCGCGGAGGGCGTTGACGAGGCGCATGGAGACGACAGCCGCGCCTCCGGTGCTGTCAGACTTGTTGATGAGGGTTACGCGCATGTTTTCAGGATGTTTCAGGGGTTGGCGCGGCGCACCCATGTCTCGAAGCGGTACTTGATGCCGTCTGCGGAGGCATGCGTTTCTGAGGCTTCTGCCAGTTTCCATTCTCGCTCGTCGGGGAGGGGGAAGAACGTGTCAGCGTCGGGGCAGTCAGCATCGATGCGAGTGAGGTGTATGGTGTCAGCCAGTGGCATCATCTGCCTGTATATCTCGCCGCCGCCGATGATGAACACCAGCGGGTCGGTGACAGTGGCACGCAGCGCGTCGGCTAATGAAGCGAACACTTCTGCGCCCGGCGCGGTGAACAGCGGGGCGCGGCTGACGACGATGTTGCGCCGCCCGGGCAACGCCCCTTTGGGCAGCGACATCCATGTCTTGCGCCCCATGATGATGGGATGCCCCATGGTGAGGCGGCGGAAACGGCGCAGGTCCTCTGACAAGTGCCATATCATGCCCCCTGCGTGCCCTATCGCGCCGTCGCGGCCGGCGGCGACAATTATGTGTATGCCGCTGCGGCGGTGTTCTGCGCTCAGCTCGCTTTGGGGGTTGATGAGCGCAATCTCGCGCAACTCTGCCTGTTCGCCGATCAGTTGGCGGATTGGTGTTTCTATGCTCATGGCTGTATGTCTTTGTCGGTGGCTGTAACTTTGTTATTATACTGACACTTCCCCCTTGATTGCCGGCCAGGGGTCGTAGCCCTCGATGGTGAAGTCTTCGTAGCGGAACGCGAATATGTCGTGTACGTCGGGGTTGATGCGCATAGTCGGCAATGCCCGGGGTGTCCGTGTGAGCTGCAGGTTGACCTGCTCGAGGTGGTTGGTATAGATGTGCAGGTCGCCGAATGTGTGGACGAACTCGCCCGGCTCCAGCCCGCACACCTGCGCCATCATCATGGTGAGCAGGGCGTATGAGGCAATGTTGAATGGCACGCCGAGGAAGCAGTCTGCGCTGCGCTGGTAGAGCTGGCAGGAGAGCCTCCCGCCGCTGACGTAGAACTGGAAGAATGCGTGGCAGGGGGGCAGGTTCATGCGGTCGAGCTCGCCGACGTTCCATGCGCTGACAATGATGCGGCGCGAGTCGGGGTTCTCGCGGATGTCGCGCACGGCGTTGGCTATCTGGTCAATGTGCGAACCGTCTGGCGCAGGCCACGACCGCCATTGGTATCCGTATATATGCCCCAGGTTGCCGTCGGCGTCCGCCCACTCGTTCCATATCCTCACGCCGTTGTCTTGCAGGTATTTGACGTTGGTGTCGCCGGCGAGAAACCACAGCAGCTCGTGGATGATGCTTTTCAGGTGCACCTTCTTGGTGGTGACGAGGGGGAAGCCCTCCGCCAGGTCAAAGCGCGTCTGATACCCGAAAGTGGATATTGTCCCCGTCCCGGTCCTGTCGTCCTTGCGGTGTCCGCTGTCGAGTATGTGCCGCAGCATGTCGAGGTATTGTCTCATGGTCGAGCTGTTTTGAGCGGATGCATCCGCTATGTTACAACAACAAAGTTACAACAATGCCGTCAGGTGGGCAAATAAATCGCCATCCGACGAGTCGTTGCCTTGTTGAACTTGTTGGTAAGTTGCTGAATTACAATAAGAAAAGCCAGCCCCTTTTCCCAAAGGGACTGGCCATAACCTTAATCTTAATTTAATACTATGAAAAACACCTTGCAAATTTATTGATAATCTCGGAATGTGCCAAATTTTTCGGGAGAAAAATCCGATAAAAATTCACCAGCCTCCTCCGAAGCCGCATCGCGACGGCGGACGCATCGGCCTCCTTGGAGAGCTGTGAGAACTACGAGAATTCTGATTTTGCGGTCACGTGAAGGTTGTGCCGGAACGGCACGTCACTTGGTGACGGTGATATGGAAGCAGGGTGTCTTCACTTCGTATTTTACCATACAGCGTTCTTCGCGGCGCAGTTCGAACAGCACCTCTGCCAGGATGGTCTTCAGCTGTGCCTGATCGACGGGTGTCGCTCCCGGGTCATCGAAAAACTTGTTGTAGGCTATGTCGAATGTAGTGGCGAACTGGTGTGCGGACTGCGACGTGGCATTGCGGTTTACGCGGCGCAGCTTCTTGACAGCGTCGGGGGTGCGCAACAGGCTGGTGATGCGCAGCCGGTAGCCGTGGATGCCCTGCGACTTGGCGCGGTCGGCAAACCGCTTGCCTATCTCGTCGAGCAGTGCGGCAGCGCGTGGCACGAGAAACGGCACCGAGTGCGTCAGTGTATCGACGCGGTAAAGCTGCGTGTCGGTGATTTTGACTATCGGCGCTGACGTGAAATAAGACATCCCGATGTCCTCAATCGGCTCGATGCCGTATTTCATGGCGAAAGCGAGCTGGTACTTGTTGCTGTCGTTGAATACCTCGCGGTACGGGGCATCGCGGAGCGACGAGTAGGGGAAGGGTGTCATGACCGCCTGCATGGTGTCGGGCAGGACATTTTCGGTCATCGTTCCTGTCACTGGCTCCTCGTCGAGCGGCGTAGGGTCTGGGGCGGCAAAGTCCTCGAGGCCGGCTCGCACCGAATCCATGATAGACGACCCGCCGCCGCACGAAGTGGCAGCGGCAAGCGCGGCTATGGCGGCTACGGCGAGTATCGGGAACAGTCGTTTCAAGAGTGGATGTCTGTCGGTTGTCCTGTGTTTTGCGGCGGTGTCAGCGTATGCTCCACTCCGCGCCGTTCTTGGTGTCTTTGATTTCAAACCCGAGTTCGGCGAGTTTGTCGCGGATGAGGTCAGAGGTTGCCCAGTCCTTGGCGGCCTTGGCCGATGAGCGTATGTCGAGCAGCAGGTTGACCGCGCCCTCAAACGCCTTCTCGGCTTTCGGGTCTTCCGCAGCCTCGTTGTTGCGTATGCCCAGCAGGTCGAACAGGAACGTGTCGAACAGGCGGCGCAGACGTTCGATGTCGTCGGCAGAGAGGGTGGTCGAGCCGTCGGCAGCGTCGTTGATAACCTTTGACGCCTCAAAGAGCTGGGCGATGACCATCGGGGTGTTCAGGTCGTCGTCCATAGCCTCGTAGCAGCGGGTCTCGTAGTCGGGCAGTTCAACCGACGATTTCTCCGAGGGCTTGATGCGCTGCTGCAGACGCTGGTAGGCGGCGAGTATCTTCTGCAACGCCTTCTCGGCGGCCTGCAACGCCTCGTTTGAGAAATCGACAGTGCTGCGGTAGTGTGCCTGGAGGACGAAGAAGCGTATCACCATGGGGGAATACGGCTGCTCGAGGGCAGGGTGGCTGCCGTCGAAGAACTGCTCGAGGGTGATGAAGTTGCCGTATGACTTGCCCATCTTCTTGCCGTTGATGGTGATCATGTTGTTGTGCATCCAGTATCGCACGGCCTCGTGGCCCTGGGCGGCGACGCTCTGCGCTATCTCGCACTCGTGGTGTGGAAACATCAGGTCCATGCCTCCGCCGTGTATGTCGAAAGTTTCGCCCAGGTATTTCGTCCCCATTACCGAGCACTCGAGGTGCCAGCCGGGGAAGCCCTCGCTCCACGGCGACGGCCAGTGCATGATGTGCTCGGGGCTTGCCTTTTTCCAGAGGGCGAAGTCGAGGGGGCAGCGTTTCTCGTCCTGTCCGTCGAGCTCGCGCGTGGTGCTGAGCAGGTCATCTATGTTGCGGCCCGACAGCTTGCCGTAGGGGTGGGAGGCGTTGTATTTGCGCACATCGAAGTATACAGAGCCGCAGCTCTCGTATGCGAAGCCCGCGTCGAGGATTTTCTTGATGTACTCGATCTGCTCGATGATGTGGCCGGAAGCGTGAGGCTCGATGCTGGGCGGCAGCACGTTGAGAGCCTCCATGTCGCGGTGGTAGCGGTTCAGGTACATCTGCACCACCTCCATAGGCTCGAGCTGCTCGAGGCGAGCCTTCTTTGCCACCTTGTCCTCGCCCGAGTCCGCGTCATGCTCGAGGTGTCCCACGTCGGTGATGTTGCGCACATATCTGACCTTGTAACCCAAGTGCTTCAGGTAACGGAACAGGATGTCGAAAGTCACGGCCGGACGGGCGTGTCCCAGGTGGGCGTCGCCGTATACGGTCGGGCCGCAGACATACATGCCTACGTGTCCGGGGTGAATGGGTTTGAACGGCTGCTTGGTGCGGGCCAGCGAATTGTAGATGGTCAGATTGTGTTCCACGGTCAGTGAGGATAAAGGGGTTGAAAATCTGCCGGTGCGCAGACGGCGTGCCGCCGGCGCACCGGGCGTTTATCGGTAGGGTTGATTAGTTTGCGTTGGGGTTGCCGTTAGTGCGGGGCTTGATTTCGCCGAATGTGGTCTCGTACTTCTTCACGTTGTCCGAGAGGGCAAAAAGGAGCTGCTTGGCGTTTTCTGGGGTCATCATTACGCGGCTTACCACGGGAGCCTGAGGCATGCCGGGGGCGGCAAAGATGAAGTCGATGAGGAACTCGTTGGGCCCGTGGCCGATCATGGCGAGGTTGCTGTATTTGCCGTCAGCCACTTCGGGACGGAGCTGGATCTGGAGCTTTTGTTCTTTGTTGTTTTCCATTTTGATAGTTTGTTGTCGGCGTTAGCCGGGGTGTTACTTTGTTTGCAGGTGCGAAGATAGTCAAAATCCGCGACCCCCGCAAATAAAAATGCCTGGGCTGCTGGCTTGGCTCTGATTATCAACCTTAAGCGGCATGGGCAAAGTCAGTGCTATTGCCCCCACTCATAGCTGCCGAACCAGTCGAAGTCTGCCAGCAGCTGCCAGTATGAGTCGTTCCAGGCATATTTGCGGTACTCTTCCGGCACGTCCTCGAAATTGTCTGTTGCGAGGACATCCTTGATGAACAGGATTCGGCTTTTGATGTCTAAACCGCCCATGCCGCCAGTGTCTGCGCCGCTGCGGGCTATGCAGCGCCATAGCCGGCGTACCTCCTTGTAAGTGTCTTCATTGAGCAAGTCAACGGTCTTCTTCCATGAAGGCTCTTCGGGGTATACGGACATTGCACCGCTTTTGCCGTCATATCTGACGCGGTTTTGCGCTTCGGGCATGAGCATCAGCGGTGTCAGGTATTCGTTCCCTCTCTGGCCGTTGCAGCAGCAACCGTCGCTCACTTCGTCAAACTTGCCGTTGCATGACACAAGCAGGTTCGTGAGGGCAATGCTGTGCGGCATCTTGGGCGTATGCGCAATTTCGGTTTTTGAGGAGAACTGCCGCAGGGCGAAGTCTTCCGCCAGCTCGACACTGCTGGCGAGCAGCGGGACGCAGCTTGTGTAGCGGGCGAACTGCTCGCGCTCGGTCGCTGCTTCCATGTTCCGTGGGATAACATGCTCGATGTTTGACTTGCCGAGTTTTCTCATACAGTAGCAGCACCGCCCGCCTTGCTGGCTGGCGAGCAGACGCTCCCAGCCAGCAGAGCCTTTGCGGTATTTCCTGCCCGAGAAACTCTTGTACAGCTCTTCAGTGTCGATGCGCGGGTGAAACTCTCGAGCCTCCTCGTCGAAACAGTCTTGCAGGAACAGCCTGTCCGCGCTTTCCGTGGAGTGCAGACGGCTGTCTGCCTTGTCAATGTACATCATATTTTGCGGCCTTTCCGTTGATGTCATTCAGGACTGCCGCGTCTCCGTGCACGAGGTCAACTATCCTGCTGTAAACGGCTTTGGCTTCCGCTTTCAAGTCCATTGACAGGTATGTCAGGTACTTGTCTTCGAGTTTGCGCAGGTCGTCGTTCCTTGCCGGGGCATCCATGAAATCTCGCAGCACGGCATTGTAGTCCACGCCGATGAGGTTGGGCAAGGCTGTCGGACGTTCTGCCCCTATGGTCATTGCGAGCACTTGGTTGTCAAGCTCTTCCGATGTGTTGGTGTTGGAGACGACCGAGGCGGAGTGTGTCGAGACGATGAACTGTACGCCGGGGAAAACAGCGGTGAAGCATCCCAACACAGCCTGTTCGATGGCCGGGTGCAGATGCAGGTCTATTTCATCGATTATTGCAACGCCTGACGGTTCTGCGCCCTTGTTGAGGATGTATGAGCGGTACGCCATGTCGATTACGATAGAGTATAACCTCCTGTAGCCGGCGGGCAGGTCTTGCAGCAGGGCTGTCTGTCCGTTCCCGAATGTTATGGCGAGTTTGTAGCCGTCTGGTGTCTGAACAGACGTGAAATAGTCGATGCCGAACCCGTCAGACTGCACGCCCTTCAGCCGGGAGATGAAGCGTGACAGCTTGCCCTGTACGTATTCAACCTCCTCGTTAAGCGGTTTCATGACGGCCTCGATGCGGTCGCGCTCGGTCAGCAGCTGCCGGTATTCCGGGTCTTTTGCGAGCATGTCCGCAGGTGCACTTCCCTCTTTAGCGGAGATAGCCTTCGCGATTTTTGCTGCCGGGGCGTACAGCGGTTGCAGCTTGGCGATGCGGCTGCAGAGCCTCGCTTCCCAGATAGCAGTGCATGAGGCCTGGTCGTCCCACTGGTAGTAGCCGAAATTGCGGGGCATCTCGTCCATGTTTATTGCATTTAGGGCAGCTGCTGTCACCCGGGAATAGACATGCGGGTAAGAGTCGGAGTAATAAGCCAGCAGCGGCCATGCCTCTCCTCCTTTGACAGCAGCGGTCAATGTTGTGAAAGCCTCTTTGTAGCGCGAGGGGTAGAGAGAGCCGCCCGGCTGGTTGCGTTTGTACAGCTCCCATGTCAGGGGCTTGTCGCCGAAACGTCCGGAGACTTTGATGCTCGCATCAGCTGAATATTCGCGGCTGTCACTGTCGAAGTGGAAGTCCGCCGCCGCAAATCCGCGAACATTGAGGGTGCTGTTGCCGGCAGAAATGAAGTCTTTGCCGAGCGACTTGTCTGTCGAGAACATGAAACTCAACGCCTTGGCAATGGCGTGGATGAGCGTGGACTTTCCTGCGCCGTTGCGTCCGATAAGGATGTTGGCCTTGGGACGCAGCGAGGCTTCATAATGGCCGAAGCTCCGAAATCCGTGTATGTGTATATTGTCGATACGCATAATGTCTCTTTTTTGTCAGGGCTGGGCGCTCATGATGCGTTTCACCTCGTCCACGCCGTTGATGGCGCGGATGTGGCTGATGATGTGCTGCAGCTCGTCAAATGAGTGCACAGAGAGGGTGATGTGGCAGTCCACGATGCCGTCGGTGGTCTCGGTGTTGAACGAGTGCATGGTCAGGTGCAGCGTGTCGGTGATGCACGTCACCATGTCGATGAACAGGTGGTAGCGGTCTACGGCGCGTATGTACAGGTGCACGGGATAGAGCGTCTCGTCTGCGTCAAAGTTGACCGACACGATGTTCTCGCCGTGTTGCGACGACAGCTTTATCGCCACGGCGCAGTCGCGTTTGTGGACGGTCATTATGCCGTCGGGGTTGTCGCTGTTCTTGTAGCCGATGACCTCCTCGCCGGGTATGGGGTGACAGACGGGGCAGCGGTCGAATTTCGGGCGTGCGCTGTGCGCCAGCCATGCCTTTATGGCCTTGCGGGCGTGGTATGTCACGGCGTGGTTGAGCCAGTCGTGCTGCGGGTGGCAGTGCGCGTCGGTGAATATCTCCACCACGTCGCCACGGTGCAGTCGCGCCTTGATAGAGGCGAGCTGCCCGTTGATGCGGGCGTATTGCGCGTGTTCCCCCAGCTCGGTGTGTATCTCGTATGCGAAGTCCAGCACGCACGCTTTCTGTGGCAGTATGACGGGGCGGCCGTGCGGGGTGAACGCCATGATGTCATCATTGTAGAACGAGGCGACGACATTGTCGATGAAGTCCTCCGAGGGGGTGTTGTTGATTTCACGCAGCACGTCGCGGAACTTCTCTATCCACCTCCGCACATTGTCCACATGGCCGTCGCCGAGGCAGCCCACCTGCGACTCGTGTACCATCCTTTCGGAGCTGATGTGTATCTCCTGCCAGCGGCCGAAGTCGGCGAGCAGCTTGAGGTGGAAGCTCTGGTATCCGTTCTCCTTGGGCGAGTCTATGTAGTTGGCTATCTCGCCAGGCTTTTCCTTGAACCGGTCAGTGAGGAGCGAGTATATCTGCAGAGTCCGCTGCTTTTCGGTCATCCCCTCGGGCGTGCGGAATATTATCTCGGTGAAATGGCGGTATTTGAGGTGGTGGAAGTCCTCGCCGTGCTTCTTCATCATGCGCCACAGGCTGTACGGGCGGCGGTATTCCACTTTTACCTCCACGTCGATGCCGTTGTCGGCGAGGTGCTGGCGCACCTGCTGCGAGAATTTCGCAAGCCGCTCGCGCTGGAACTCATGGTCGCGGTCGATGAGGTCTGTTATCTCCTCGTATTCATGCGGGCAGCGGAAGCGGAAGCTGAGGTTCTCCAGTTCGGTCTTTATGTTGTACAGTCCGAGGCGTGTGGCGAGCGGGGCGTAGAAATAGTCGGTTTCTCCGGCTATTTTCATCTGCTTGTCGGGCGGCATTGAGGCGAGGGTGCGCATATTGTGCAGCCGGTCGGCAAGCTTGACCATTATGGGGCGCACGTCGCGGCGCATCGCGTCGAGCATCTGCTTGAAGTTGTCCACCTGCTTGGACATCTCGTACTTCTTCTTCTTGCTCTTGGTGACAGCGCCGACCAGGAACGCCACGTCAGAGCCGAAACGCTTCTCTATCTCGTGTATGGAGTGAGGGGTGTCCTCTACCACATCGTGCAGGAACGCCGCTATGACGCAGTTGACGTCGAGCTGAAGTTCTCGGGCTGCTATCGTCGCGACCGCGATAGGGTGCAGTATATACGGTTCGCCAGTCTTGCGCCGCTGCGGAGCGTGCGCGTCGCGTGCCATCTCGAAGGCGTCGCGCAGCCGCTGCATGTCGGCTTCAGATGTCCGGGGCTGCATGACGGCGAAAACCTCTTCGGCGCGTTGCTGTATGAGTTGGGTGTAGTCTGTTTCCATATCAAGTAGAGAGTTATATTGTTTGATGCTGTCCGTACACGGGAAAATTCCCGTAATCAATACAAAATTACGAATTATCCTCGACAAATCGCCCGGTGGCTGTGAAATTTTTCGGTTTCCGGACCGCTGCCGGGGCGGCGGAGGTTGTGCTGTCGCGGAAAAATCATTAATTTTGCAATATGATTGACAGTGTGAATGTTAGTGTGGAGCAGCACACGCTGCCGCGCGAGGCGAGCATACGCGAGGCTCTGCGGCGGCTGAACATGCTGCCCGGTAGCCGCATGACGCTTTTCGTGACCGACAGCGAGGGGCGAGCCCTGGGGTCGCTGACCGACGGCGACATACGCCGTGCGCTGCTGCGCGGAGTGGATACCGGCGCGAGTTGCGCCGAGGCCATGCACTCCGGTTTCCGCCGTCTGGGCGAGGGCGATGACCTGTTTGAGGGCGTCGCGAGGCTGCGCCCGAGCGGCATAAACCCCGTCCCGGTGGTTGACAGCGAGGGGCGGATTGTCCGGATTATCGACCTGTCGCGTGTATGCGCCATGCTGCCGCTGACTGCCGTGCTTATGGCCGGAGGCCGAGGCGAGAGGTTGCGCCCGCTGACCCTTGAGACCCCCAAACCGCTGCTGAAAATAGGCGGAAAACCGATAATCGACTACAACGTTGACGCGCTGATGCGCAACGGCGTGGAGGACATATTTGTTACTGTGAATTATCTCAAAGAACAGATTGTCAGTCATTTCGACGAGCGCGGCGACGGCGTGCGCTGCATCGCCGAGCAGAAGCGCACCGGCACATTCGGCTCGCTGTCGCTTGTGCCGCGTCCGCGTCACGAGAATGTACTGGTGATGAACTCTGACCTGCTGACCAACATCAGCTTCGAGGCCATGTACCGCCGCCATGTGGAGACCTGTGCCGCGCTGACCATGGCTGTCGTGCCGTACAACGTCAGTGTGCCGTTTGCCATAATCGACACCGAGGGCGACGCGGTCACCGGGCTGCGCGAGAAGCCGGTCTACAACTATTTCGCCAACGCCGGCGTGTACATGCTCCGCAGCGAACTGCTGTCGCGCATTGCCTCCGACTCATACCTCGACGCTCCCGACTTCATCGAGCAGCTGATAGCCGACGGGCTGAAGGTGTCCTACTTCCCTATCGACGGCACGTGGATAGACATCGGTTCGCCCGAAGATTTCGCACGCGCCCAGCAGCACGCGGCCTTCTGACCCCGAAAACGCCGAATAACCGTGTCGGAGCTTGCATCGCCGGTGACGGCTTTCATTCACACAGCATAAACCCATTAAATGAACTACCAATGGCAGAATCCAACTTTATAGACTATGTAAAAATACTGTGCCGCTCGGGCAAGGGCGGCGCAGGGTCGCGCCACTTCCACCGCGCCAAGTATATCCCAAAGGGAGGCCCTGACGGCGGCGACGGCGGCCGCGGCGGACACATCTTCCTGCGCGGCAACCGCAACCTGTGGACGCTGCTCCACCTCCGTTACCAGCGGCATATATTCGCCACCAACGGCGAGAGCGGCGGCGCGGGGCGTTCATTCGGACGCGACGGCGAGGACCGTGTAATCGAAGTGCCTATAGGCACGACTGTGTTTGACGCTGACACCGGCGAGTTCCTCTGCGAAGTGGTCGAGGACGGGCAGGAGGTCAAGCTGCTGCGCGGCGGCAAGGGGGGACTGGGCAACTGCCATTTCGCCACGGCGACCAACCGTGCGCCGCGATATGCGCAGCCCGGACAGCCGGCGATAGAGAAGGCTGTGGTGCTTGAGCTGAAACTCCTCGGCGACGTGGGCCTCGTGGGCTTCCCAAATGCCGGCAAGTCTACGCTCCTCTCCGCCATTTCGGCGGCTCGCCCCAAAATAGCAGACTATCCGTTCACCACCATGGAGCCGAGCCTCGGCATCGTCAGCTACCGCGACGGCAAGTCGTTTGTGATGGCAGACATCCCTGGCATCATCGAGGGCGCGAGCGAGGGCAGAGGGCTGGGACTGCGTTTCCTGCGCCACATAGAGCGCAACGCCGTGCTGCTATTCATGGTCTCTGCCGACACGGCGAGCATCAAGGACGACTATCAGGTGCTGCTGCGCGAGCTGCGCGAGTTCAACCCCGAGCTCAACGACAAGAGCCGCGTGCTGGCGGTGACGAAATCAGACCTCCTCGACGACGAGCTGCGCGAGGCACTGTCGCAAGAACTCCCCGACGACCTCCCCGTGCTGTTCATCTCCTCGGTCACCGGCGACGGTCTGACCGAGCTGAAAGACTTGCTGTGGCGCGAGATAAATTCCGAGCAGAACATGGTGGCTTCGACCATTACCCACCGCCCGCTCGACGTGCGCCACCGCGTGCAGGAGGAAGACGAGTTCATATTCGAGACCGAAGAGACGGACGGCGACGATATGGCGGACATGACTGACGAGGACTGGAACGACGAGTTCTGGCAGGAGGAATCGTCGGTCAATCCCGACTGAAACGATACAACAAACACTCAACACACATAATATAATATGAAACGAATAATCCTGGCGCTGGCGACTGCCGTCATGGCATGCTCAATGCCCGCCAATGCATTCAAGCTCTCCGACCTGCTGGCTGGACTGAGCGGAAACACCGTGACTGACTTCATCGAGGGTGTGTTCTCCACCTCCGACATAACCGTCGCCGACATGGCCGGCGAGTGGACTGTTGACGGCTCTGCCGTCGCGTTCCAGAGCGAGAATTTCCTCAAGAAAGCCGGCGGCGTAGCTGCCGCCACAGCCGCCAAGGAGAAGCTCGACCCGTACTTCAAGAAATACGGCATGACCGGCGGCGTGTTCACCATCGAGACCGACGGCACATTCTCATTCCAGATGAAGCGCATGACCGTGCACGGCACTATCGTCAAGGAGCAGGACGGCAACTTCACGTTCCACTTCACCGCCCTCGGCGCACTCAACATCGGCAGCATGACCGCATACGTGCAGAAGACTTCGCAGTCGCTCGACATCATGTTTGACGCCTCGCAGCTGAAGTCAATCATGAACATCGCAGCCAAGTTCACCGGCAGCAAGCTGGCATCGGCGGCAGTGAGCATCCTCAACAGCTACGACGGAATGTGCGTCGGCTTCCGCACGCACCGCACCGGCAACGTCCAGTCGCAGCAGCAGAGCGGCGAGAGCGGCACAACCACAGTCGGCGGCTTCCTCAACGGCCTGTTCGGCGGCAATGCCGGCACTTCCTCCTCGACCACGGCGACAGACAGCAAGCGTTCCGGCAAGACAGCCACCTCAAAGACACCGACAGCCGCGTCAGAAGGCGGCAACAAGAATACCGGCAAGGGCAAAGGCAACAGCGGCAACAATACAACCGGCGGCTCAATGAGCCTCGAAGACCTGCTCCGCCTCCTCGGCGGCGGCTCTGGCAAGTAACCTTCACAGCCAACAAGGCAGGAGGGGTGTGTCAAAATAGGCATACCCTTTTTTGTACGCAGCCAAAGTAGGGACACGGCGTGCCGTGTCCGCAGTCAAGTCGTTGCATATCAATTGATTGCGTTTGTCGCTCGGCGGACACGGCACGCCGTGTCCCTACGCTGACAGCCCTCGTCCTGCGACATCACAGCTCCAAGTGTGACAGTTTTGTAAAGTGGGGGCGGCGGCATCTTTGACGAATGTTGGGGTAAAATGCTGAAAGTATTGGGCTTGTGAAGGAGTAGGCGTGTTGTCGCTCGACTTTACAAAAGTGTCACATGTGACACTTTTGTAAAGTGGGGCTTCCGCCGCAGTCTCGGCGGCATTGTTTTCAGACGGCATTCCAGCTTGCCACCGAGTGTTCGGGGCGAAATATTATGCCATTTGGAATGTGAGATGTTAAATATTTGCACAGCAGCCGTTTTTGTCATAACTTTGCACTGCCGACTGTTCCAGAAGTCCCAGTCGTGGGATTGCGGGAGGGTCGGCGGAAAACAAGTTTGTAAAGCGTTTACTTGCGCTCTTTCTTGGCTATCAGAAATCTGGTAAATTTCAATCTCAGTCAAGGATGCGGCAGCGGTAGATGCCCAAGAGGATATGTATATATCGACCACCAAGGCGCGTAAGCGTCGGGGTGGTGTCGTATCATATTCCGCGTGAGGGCTTCTGCGTTGCTCGTTCAACTGAGATGGGCATTACCAGAGCCTCTGATAGCGGAACGAGCGATGAGTTTGGCACTCACGCTTTTTTGTTCAACCACACTTACCGCTGCGGAGGGTGTCCTGCGGCATGAGGACTGATGATATGCAGAAGACAACATCAAACACTCTCACCAAAGGAACGGGGCAACTCCCCAAAATGGTCGAGGCGGACATCCGCCAATGGCTGCAAACGTATGTGATTTCAGGCAAGAAGCTGTACCACAACGAACTCGACCTGCAGGTTGACCTCGCAATATACCTGCGTGGACTTTCCGACAGATACGACGATGTACAGACAGAGTACTTCATCGACAAGGATACCGCTGCGAAGAAAAATCCAGACTTCAAGGAATGGAATGTATGGGACTCTGACATGAGCCTCGACATTGTGCTGCGCCGAGGCACCGAGTGGTTCATCATAGAGATGAAATACAAGACACGCGCCTTGACCGAGGATGAGAAAAACTCCCTTGGGGAGTCCTTCAAAAATCGGTTCGGAGTTCCATTTGACTTCAACCTCAAGACACACAGTGCATACAACTTCAACATGTATGATTTCTGGAAAGACGTGCGCCGCATCGAGATAGTCAAACACCTCTTTCCAAATGTCGTTGGAGGCATAGCCCTGTTCATCACAAACGACCTTTATTACCCCAAAGGTCCGAAAGCAGACGTTGGCTGCTCCAATTTCTCAATGAAGCACGGAGAGACCCATGAACCGGATATGTCATGGAAGGCGGGCTCTGCCAACGACTCCAACAAGGGCAAACATGCGAATTTCACGCTTGACCGCGCATACTATACGGTATGGAACAGCGGCAAGGAAACGCCCACGGACAACATATTCCAATATCTGATGCTGCAAGTCTGACACAACTCCGCTATCCAACGTCAAACACTAAACACTCAAGCACATGAATACACAAAAGAAAACAACCCAGGTGATGCGGCAGCTGCTCCTGATCATCGCGCTGCTCGCCGCAGCTCTCCCCGCCTCCGCCCGAGTTGGCGACACTTTCTTTTACAACGACCTCAAATATGAGATATTGTCTGAGTCTCCAAAAACAGTGGCTGTCATCAACGACAATCACAGCTACACAGGAAACGTCGTAATCCCGGAAACAGCGATATATACAAACAACATGTACACTGTGACAGAAATCGATGAACAAGCGTTCAACAACTGCCCCGAGCTAACTTCTGTGACTATTCCGAATTCCGTCACTGCTATAGGCGAATATGCGTTCTGCGCAAGCACCGCGCTGACTTCCGTGACTATTCCCAATTCCGTCACTGCAATTGGATCCGGTGCATTCCAATACTGCTACGCACTGACTTCCGTGACTATCCCCAATTCCGTCACTGAAATCGCTGACCACACGTTCCTGGGTTCCGCGGTAACAGACGTGACAATACCAAATTCCGTCACAGCTATAGGTCAACAAGCGTTCTCAGGCTGTTACGCATTGACTTCCGTGACTATTGGCAGTTCTGTCACATCTATCGATGGCTGGGCATTCAGGGGCTGCAAATCATTGGAAACATTAAATGTAAAAGCCAGCAACATCAACCTCGAAGAGTTGTCAGGCTGTCCTATCAAGTATTTGACAATAGACAACCCAGAAGCAACAATAGCTGAGGAAGCATTTTCTTGTTTCCAGCGTACACTCAAGACAGCAGCAATCAATGCAAAAAACATCAGTGATTATGCGTTCATGGGATGCTACGAACTTGCATCTGTAACTGTAGGTAATTACGTCAAATATATCGGTCGACAAGCGTTTTCGAACTGCTCCGCGCTGACAGACGTGGCAATTCCAAATTCTGTCACGTCCATCGGAGGTGGCGCATTCTACGACTGTACCTCACTGGCCACTGTGACTATTCCAAATTCTGTCACATCAATCGGTGACGCGGCATTCCGAGGATGTACCTCACTGGCCACTGTGACTATTCCAAATTCTGTCACATCAATCGGTGACGCGGCATTCCGAGGATGTACCTCACTGGCCACTGTGACTATTCCAAATTCTGTCACATCAATCGGTGACGCGGCATTCCAAGGATGTACCTCACTGGCCACTGTGACTATTCCAAATTCCGCAACCTCAATAGGCGACAATGTGTTCTATAACTGCTCCGCATTGACTTCTGTGACAATCGGAAATTCCGTAACGTCTATTGGCGCATGTGCGTTCTGGGGGTGTTCCGCGCTGACCGACATAACAATACCAAATTCCGTCACAGCTATAGGTCAACAAGCGTTCTCAGACTGTTGCGCATTGACTTCCGTGACAATACCCAATTCAGTAACGGACATCGGGGTTCAGGCATTCGCTGGATGTAAAGCACTTACCTCTGTTAATATCCTGAACTCGATTACCACGCTAAGAGATGGCGTATTCTATGGTTGTTCGGGACTGACCTCCGTTAATATTCCAAACTCAGTCAAAACTGTAGGCAGAAGGGCCTTTTATGATTGTTCCTCTCTGATATCTCTTGAAATAGGCAGTTCAGTCTCTGATATAGGCCAAGATGCGTTTTATGGCTGCTCATCTTTGGAGACTGTAAATATCAAATCCAGCAATGTCAACTTCAATTCTGCGTTCCGAGGTTGTCCTATCAAGTATTTGACAATAGACAATCCAGAAGCGACAATAGCTGGAGGAGCATTCAGTGGGTTCAGCACTCTTAAGACTGCGTCAATCAATGCGAAAACTATCGGCACAGGGGCATTCAATGGCTGCT
>CAKUKR010000036.1 GCA_934663645.1 uncultured Muribaculaceae bacterium
TTCCAAGGCAGGAGGATGAGTGTTTGTGTAATCGGGATATAATGGCTAATTTTGCAGATTGAGAATACAATTAGAGTTTGAACTTATGTCAGCACATAGTTTCCCTTCCAAGTTTGATTGTTTGTGCTGTAGTCTGGAGCTGGTACAGCCCTCGAATGTCAGCATTGTAGAGGAGCTTTTTCGTTTCCCGGATGTACGGCGTTACTACATTTTGAGAAAAGACCATGCGGCAAACATCCGCAGTTTTTGCCAGTATATCATTGATGCCAACGATCAATATGCATCGTTGAACTACATAATTTATGACAGGAACGGGATAGGGGTCGGCTTTATATCTGCTGACCCAAGAAAAGAAGTCGATAACGGCCCGCTGTTGTGGAATTTAGGGTATGCGGTATTCCCGGCAGAAAGATGCAAGGGCTATGCTTCAGCGGCGGTAAAAGGTATTTGCGATTTGTTGTTTCAACGTTTCCCTTTTTCGGTAATGATGCTTGATATCTGTGTCGATAATGCCGGTTCGGAATGTGTGGCGAAAAAATGCGGTTTTGTTAAGCCTGGCAATGTTGGGTACATCGATCCTGAGCATGAAGATCTGGGCTTGCGATTTCGGTGGGTTAAAAAGCTGGATGGTAGGCGGATGTTGTATTTTAACAAGGCTGTCTATTTTTACAGACAGAAGAATTATGCAGCGGCAATAGGTGCTTTTCGCCAAGCCCTGTCAGAGCCATATCAAGTGGGTACTCCATACACGGACGCTCAAATCTATTCTAACATTGGAATGGCACTGTCGTCGATGCGTATGTACAGAGAAGCCTTTGATGCGCTGAAGAAAGCGCAGTCCCTCGGTTTAACCAACGCGAGCATTGAAAGGGAACTGACATGGTTGCGCATAAATGCAGGATTGTCATAGGCAGATGCGGTATATGTCATAGTTAAGTCTCATGATAACGCAAAAACAAAAGTATGGAAGATTTTATTACAGCATTCAGAGATAAATATCTTGCTGATGCAATCACCGACGAGTATGGCGTGAAATATAGCCCAGACGGCACTCGACTGCTGAAAGCTCCGGAAGATTTGACGGGGCATTATGAGATAAAAGCTGGTACAAAAGACATTCGCTGTTGCGCTTTTTCGAGGTGTGGATCGTTGACGAGCATTGTCATTCCAGACGGCGTGACGAGTATTGGCTTTGGAGTTTTTGATGGGTGTTCATCCTTGACGAGCATCGTCATTCCCAATAGTGTTACAAGCATCGGATTTACAGCCTTTCATTTGTGTTCTTCGCTGGAGAGCGTCACAATCCGTGGCTGCGTCACAAGTTTAAGTGAAGGAACCTTTGCTAGATGCTCATCGTTGACGAGTATAATAATTCCCGACAGTGTGACAAGCATCGGCAGCAGAGCTTTTTATCTGTGTTCGTCATTGGCGAGTGTCTCGATTCCCGACAGTGTGACAAGCATAGGCGATGATGCTTTTGGGGGATGTTCATCGCTGAAGGACATCACAATCCCTGTTTCTGTATTGGAGATAATAGGAAATCCATTCTGTAACTGGAATGGAGAACTGGTCAATAAGTCATCATGTTTCGTATACGAGGGTGGTGTGTTGTTCAGCAAAAACAAAGATCGGCTAATCGCATTCCGGCGACAGGACGAGACTTCGTATAAAATTCCCGACAGTGTGACGAGCATCGGGGATAATGCTTTTTGCCAGTGTTCATCCTTGACGAGTGTAGCAATACCCGACACCGTAATATGTATCGGGGATGGTGCTTTTTCAGAGTGTGGATCGTTGACGAGTATAATAATTCCCGACAGTGTGACGAGCATCGGGCAGAATGCTTTTTATGGTTGTTCGTCAATGACGAGCATCAACATTCCCGGCGGCGTGTCGAGTATCGGCAATCATACTTTTGCATGGTGCGGGTCGTTGACGAGTATCGTCATTCCCGACAGTGTGACAAGCATCGGAGACAATGCTTTTGGCGGCTGTTCATCGTTGACAAGCATCAACATTCCTCACGGTGTGACGAGCATCGGATACGGCGCTTTTGCAGGCTGTTCTTCACTGACGAGCATCGTCATTCCCGATAGTGTAACGAGCATTGATGGCGATGCTTTTGGTTTTTGTTCATCGTTGTCAAGCATTACAATTCCTGACAGTGTGACAAGCATTGACGACACGGCTTTTGAGCGATGTGACTCTTTGAACGAAGAGGTTAAAACGGAAATATTACGGCGTTTTGGAGATCGAGTCTTTTTAACCATAGATGAAGTGGCGGAAGAAGATTTGTTGAAGCGGGGTATAGTATTTGACTGATTCAGTGAATACGGCACGTTGTGTTCTCGCGTTGGCTCGGAGGTGGGGCTGTTGCAAGTGTCGGGGATATTTGCTAACTTTGCAATCTGGTAAAAAATCTACATAGAGAAGGTAACTATGAAAAAGAGTGCATTGCAGAAAATCCGGGCGAACTATGTCCCCAAGCTGCCAAAGGCTCTCCAAGGCCCGGTGAAGATTAACGTCGGCGAAAACACGGAGTCCGTTGGCAATCAGGAGGAAATCAAGAAGCTGTTTCCCAATACATACGGCATGCCTGTCGTGGAGTTTGTCCATGACGATAACCCGAAGCGGCTGGAAGAGCCTTTCAATGTGGGCATCATCCTCTCGGGCGGCCAGGCTCCTGGCGGACATAACGTCGTGAGCGGGATCTTCGATGGTATAAAGACACTCAATCCGGAGTGCCGCCTCTACGGTTTCCTTATGGGTCCTGCCGGGTTCATCAACCATCAGTACATGGAACTGACAGCCGGCTACATAAAGGAGTACCGCAACACGGGCGGCTTCGACATCATCGGGTCGGGTCGTACCAAGCTCGAGACTCCCGAGCAGTTTGACCGTGGCCTGGAAATCCTCGAGGAACTGAACATACAGGCGTTGGTCATCATAGGCGGTGACGACTCGAATACCAATGCAGCTGTGCTGGCTGAATACTACAAAGCCAAAGGCGTTGACATACAGGTCATCGGCGTGCCTAAGACCATCGACGGCGACCTGAAGAACGAGTGGATTGAGGCCTCTTTCGGTTTCGACACTGCGTGCAAGGTATACAGCGAGGTGATTGGCAACATACAGCGCGACTGCAACTCTGCCAAGAAATACTACCACTTCATCAAGCTGATGGGCCGCTCGGCATCGCACATCGCACTGGAGTGCGCGTTGCAGACACAGCCCAATGTGTGCCTGATTTCGGAGGAGATTCAGGCTAAGCGCATGACCCTCGACAATATAGTAAGCTACCTCTGCTATGTCATTTCGGAACGAGCCAAACTCGGCTGGAACTTCGGTACGGTCATCATCCCCGAGGGCCTCATCGAGTTCATACCGTCGATGAAGCGGCTGATAAGCGAGCTGAACGACGTGCTGGAGGAGAATGCCGAGGAGCTGGAAGGTCTCGAGGAACTCGACAAGCTCATAGCTATCCACGCTCACCTTTCTCCTGTCAATGCTGAACTGTACAAGTCGCTGCCAAAGAACATCGCGCTTCAACTCAGCCTGGACCGTGACCAGCACGGCAATGTGCAGGTATCGCTGATCGAGACCGAGAGCCTGATTTCGGAGATGGTCGCCAAGCGTCTTGAGGAGATGGCGGAGACAGGTGAGTATGTGGGCAAGTTTGCCACGCAGCACCACTTCTTCGGCTATGAAGGCCGCTGCGCAGACCCCTCCAACTTTGACGCTGACTACACATACGCTCTCGGCTACAATGCTGCAATGCTCATCAATTCAGGGTTGACAGGATACATGTCGTCTATCCGCAACCTGACCGATGCCAATCACGAGAACTGGATCCCTGGAGGTGTGCCTATCACCATGATGATGAATATGGAACGTCGCAAGGGTCAGGACAAGCCTGTCATCAAGAAGGCGTTGGTCAACCTGAACGGAGGGCCGTACCTGAAATATGCATCGATGCGCGAGACGCTGGCTCTCAACACTCTGTACCAGTACCCTGGTCCTATCCAGTATTTCGGCCCGTCAGAGATATGTGACCGTCCGCCGATGACGCTGTTGCTCGAACATGCCGAGCCAGTCACTATTGTAGAATAACCGTCATCTGAACAGAACGACGGCTGTATACGGTTAGTGCCTCCCGACAGGGGCACTAACTATTTTTTCTCGGGGTTGTTTTCGCGGCGTTCTTGCAGCTTCTGCTTCTTGCGCAGGAAAACGGCGAGGGCAATGATTATTGCGAGTTCTATTGCAATAGAGCCGAAATATCGCAGCCCGTCCCCTTGCACGGTGAGGGTGTCGCGCCCGATGTATGCCATGACGATTATGTAGGCGAGCAGCAGCGCGGGCAGCCAGATGTACTTTGTCCTCCTGAAATTCATTGTTGCTGTGGGTTGTCGGCAGTTTCCGCAGTTTCCTCAGGGGTGTCCCGAAGTATGTACTGCGACTCGCGCGGCTTGAAGATGCGGTTGCCGATGGCATTGTATATCTGTATGCAGGCGTATGCGTCGAGAGCGGCGTATGCCTGCTGGTGGTCAGTAAGCGTCGGCGCTTCCCAGTTTGAGAGCCGCTGGTTTTTGGATATCCGCTGGCCGAAGACGATGGCGTAGATGCGTGAGAGGGAGTTGTCAATGATGCCCGACTGTTTGACGTATGTCTGCAGGTCAACAAATCCCTTGGGATTGAACTTGCGTATTTTGGAGAGGTTGGTGAAGTCGTCGTGAAGCGACAGTCCGACTTTGATTTTCACGGGGTCCTCGAGCAGCTCCACAATTTTGTCGCAGAACCCGCACTTGTTGATGCGGAAAAGGAAGCACTCGTTTTTGCCGCAAAGCTGTATCAGGGACACCTTGTATGACACACCCTTTTTGAACGACGGGCGTGTTTCCGTGTCGAAGCCGATAATCTTCGCTTTCCGCAGGGTCTCAATTGCGGCAGGCACATCCTCCGCCTTTTCGATGACCGTGATTTTATGGGTGTATTCGGCAGCGGGGAGTGTGGCGAGCTGCTGTTTTGAAATGCTTATCTTGAGAGTGTCGAGTATAGACCTCATGAGTGTTCGGTTGAATAGGTTGTGTTATGGTGTGTCGCGGTCAGTCCATTACGATGTAGTGTGCAGCCGGGTGTTGACTGGCAACATACTCGCGCAGGTATTTGCGCGTTTCGTCGCTGATGATTCTGTCAGTGTCGAAATAGGTGTTGTATATTACCGCCCACAGCGTAGCTCCGCCGCGTTCAAGAGCCTGGAGTGTCAGCAGCGCATGGTTGATAGAGCCGAGCTGTCCGTTTACGACTACGGCTGTCGGCAAATTGTGCTGGACGATGTAGTCGAGGGTCATGAAGTCCTCTTTGAGCGGCACCATAAGTCCGCCGGCACCCTCTACAAGCACGCAGTCATATTCGCTTGCGAGCCTTTCAGTGCATCGGGCGGCAACGTCATAGTCCAATTTTGCGCCGTCGATGCGAGCTGCGAGGTGTGGCGAGGCGGGGTAGGAGAGTATTATAGGGTCTGTCGTGTGGTCGAGGTCTCGCGGCTGTAGGGGTATGCCCATGATGCGGCGGTGCGCCTCGATGTCCTCGCTGCGGTCGCGGCAGCCCGTCTGTATGAGTTTTTGGGTGATGACCTTTCTGCCGGCCTGTGCCATGCGCTTTGCCAGCCAGCCTGTGGCGTATGTCTTGCCCACGTCAGTACCTGTGCCGGTGACGAAAATGACGCGGGGCGCGTCAACAAATATCTCGTCCATGATGATAGTCGATTTGTCGTATGATGTAGGAGAGGGGTTTTGGCACACTATAATAGCTATGGTCGCCTCGGGGACGCCATAGCTATTACAGTCTGAGAGTCGTCTGATTACCAGGCGAACATCGGGTATGCGTTCATCAGTTCGTTGACCTGTGCGCGAACTTCTGCGATTACGTTCTCGTCGTCAGCGTTGGAGAGCACGCGGTCGATGAAGTCTGCGATAGTCTCCATGAGTTCCTCCTTAGCGCCGCGAGTAGTGATAGCGGCAGTGCCGAAGCGGAGGCCAGAAGTCAGGAACGGGCTGCGTGTGTCGTAGGGCACCATGTTCTTGTTGGCAGTGATGTCTGCCTCTACAAGCACGCGCTCTGCCTTCTTGCCGCTCATTTCGGGGAACTTGGGACGCAGGTCCACGAGCATGCAGTGGTTGTCTGTGCCGTCAGAGATAATCTTGTATCCACGGGCGATGAGAGCAGCTGCGAGAGCAGAAGCGTTTTTCTTCACCTGCTCGGCGTATGCACGCCATTCGGGCTGGAGGCACTCGCCGAAGGCAACAGCTTTGGCAGCGATGACGTGTTCGAGCGGGCCGCCCTGTACGCCGGGGAATACAGCAGAGTCGAGCAGAGCTGACATCTTCTTGATTTCGCCCTTCGGAGTCTTCTTGCCCCATGGGTTGTCGAAGTCCTTGCCCATGAGGATCATGCCGCCACGCGGACCACGAAGGGTCTTGTGTGTGGTGGTAGTGACGATGTGTGCGTGCTTAACCGGGTTCTCGAGCAGTCCGGCTGCGATGAGACCTGCGGGGTGTGCCATGTCAACCATGAAGATTGCACCGATCTCGTCGGCAAGTTTGCGGATGCGAGCATAGTCCCATTCGCGGCTGTAAGCGCTTGCACCGGCGATGATGAGTTTCGGACGCTGTGCGCGTGCCTTCTCCTCCATTTCCTCGTAGTTCACACGGCCTGTCTCGGCGTGAACAGTGTAGCTGATGGGGTTGAACATCAGGCCGGAGAAGTTTACAGGGCTGCCGTGGCTGAGGTGTCCGCCGTGGCTGAGGTCCATTCCCATGAAAGTGTCGCCGGCTTTGAGGCAAGCCATGAACACAGCCATGTTGGCCTGTGCGCCGCTGTGAGGCTGCACGTTTACCCATTCTGCATCGAACAGTTTCTTCGCGCGTTCGCGGGCAAGGTTTTCAACCTCGTCCACGACCTGGCAGCCGCCGTAGTAGCGGTGAGCGGGATAGCCTTCTGCATACTTGTTGGTCAGGCAAGACCCCATAGCCTTCATCACCTCGTCGCTGACGAAGTTTTCGCTTGCTATCAACTCGATGCCGCGACGCTGGCGCAGGTGCTCGCGGTCGATCATGTCAAAGATTTGATTGTCTCTCTGCATATTTGTTCTATATTTTTGCTTGTTTGATTGTATTTTTTACTTGCTGTTGCGCAGTGTCATACCTTTGCCGGTATGTCGCCGCGCAATCTGCTGCAAAGGTAGCAAGAGGACAGCGAATAACCAAATTTTCAGGGAGCATTAACCTCCGAAATTGTCGTAATGTATGCTTGACGGCTCAACGCCGAGGTCGTACAGCATCTTGTTAACTGCGTTGCTCATAGGTCCGGGTCCGCACATATAGTATTCGATGTCCTCTGGTGCCGGGTGGTCTTTCAGATACTTCTCATACATTACCTGATGTACAAACCCTGGAGTGTACTCAACGCCAGCGGCATCTGCTGCAGGGTCGGGACGGTCGAGCGCGAGGTAGAACTTGAAGTTGGGAAACTCTTTCTCCAGCTCGAGGAAGTCCTGCAGGTAGAACACCTCGTTCAATGCGCGAGCACCGTAGAAGTAAGACATTTTGCGGTCGGTGACGTGCAGAGTACGTGTCATGTGCATGATTTGAGCGCGGAGAGGCGCCATGCCGGCACCGCCGCCTACCCATATCATCTCCGCCTTGGAGTCGAAAATCGGGTGAAAGTCGCCGTAAGGGCCGCTCATCAATACCTTGTCGCCCGGCTTGAGGGTGAAAATGTAGGACGACGCGATGCCCGGCGAAACCGGCAAGAACCCGGTCTTGGTCTTGGGCTGGAACGGCGGGGTGGCGATGCGGACTGTCAGCATGATTCGGTCGCCCTCTGCCGGGTAGTTGGCCATGGAATAAGCCCTGACGGTCTCCTCTGTGTTGCGGCACTTGAGCGTGAACAGCCCGAACTTCTCCCATGCGGGGAGGTACTCGTCGCCAATGAGGCTCTTGTCGATGTCCTTGTCATAGTCCATCTCGTATTTCGGTATCCGTATCTGTGCATACGAGCCGGGGATGAAGTTCATGTGTTCTCCCTCGGGGAGCTTGACGATGAACTCTTTGATGAACGTTGCTACATTGCGGTTGGAGATTACCTCACATTCCCATTCCTTGACATCGAGAGCCGACTCGTCGAGGTGAATGCTCATGTCCCCCTTGACCTTGACTTGGCAGCCGAGGCGCCAATGCTCTTTGGCCTGACGGCGGGAGAAGTGCACGGCTTCGGTAGGCAGCATTTCGCCGCCGCCCTCAGTCACCTGTACTTTGCACTGTCCGCAGCTGCCTTTTCCGCCGCATGCTGACGAGAGGTGAACTCCAGCATCGGCGAGTGAGGCCAACAGCGATTTGCCGGCGGCGGTGTGCACAGTCTTCTTGCCCGAATTGATGTCTATTGTTACTTCGCCGGACGACACGAGCCATTTCTTGGCCAATAGCAGTATCAGTACCAGCACAAGGGTGATGACAAGGAAAATAGCCGAGGCCGCAGCCACGGAATGCCATGCTATTGTGGTGAGTGTTGACATATCTTTGTTGGATAGGGGAGCGTTATAGTTTGATGCCGAGGAAGCTCATGAAGGCTATGCCCATGAGGCCCGTTATGATGAAAGTGATGCCAATGCCGCGCAGTGGCTTGGGGATGTTGCTGTATGCGAGCTTTTCGCGTATAGCCGCGAGGCATGTTATCGCGAGCAGCCAGCCTATGCCGGAGCCGGCACCGTATACCGTCGCTGTCCAAGCGTCGGCGAAATCACGCTGCTGCATGAATAGCACCGCGCCGAGGATCGCGCAGTTGACGGCTATCAGCGGCAGGAAGATGCCGAGCGAGTTGTACAATGAGGGGGAATACTTCTCGATGACCATCTCGAGTATCTGCACCAGTGCCGCGATGACGGCGATGAACATGATAAGCCCGAGGAAACTGAGGTCGGTCGAAGAGTAGTCGCTTCCGAGCCAGGCCAATGCACCGGGTTGCAGCACATACTCGTTGATGCACCAGCACAGGGGCAATGCTATGATGAGGACGAAGCTGACGGCGATGCCGAGGCCGAAAGCAGTCTTGACGTTTTTCGATACTGCCAGGAATGAACACATACCCAGGAAGTATGCGAATATCATGTTGTCGATGAATATCGACTTGATGAACAGATTCAGATTTTCCATATTGTTCCTTTAATGTGTCCTGTCGTTACTTTTCCTGCAAGTCCTTGTTGCGTGAGCGGTGCGCCCAGATGATGCATGCGAGTGTGATGAGCGCCATGGGCGGCAGTATCATCATGCCGTTGTTCTGGTAGCCGGCGTCATACAATGCCTGCGGTATCACTTGATAGCCCAGGAGCGTCCCGCTGCCGAGCAGTTCGCGGAAAAAGGCGACGATTATCAGTATTATGCCGTATCCCAGTCCGTTGCCTATGCCGTCGAGGAACGACGGCCAGGGACGGTGGCTCATGGCGAATGCCTCGAGCCGGCCCATGAGGATGCAGTTGGTGATTATCAGGCCGATGAACACTGACAGCTGCTTGCTCACGTCATAGTTCCATGCCTTCAGCACCTGGTCAACTACCACCACGAGGGCTGCCACTACGACCAGCTGGACGATGATGCGTATGGAGGAGGGTATGGTGTTGCGCATGAAGGAAATTATGACATTTGCCAGCGCGAGCACAGCGACCACGGAAATGGTCATCACGATAGCCGGTTCGAGTTTGGCAGTCACGGCAAGTGCCGAGCAGATGCCGAGCACCTGGACTATCACCGGGTTGTCCTTTGACAACGGGTTGACGAGTGGAAATAACTTCTTTGATATAGCCATGGTCAGTTGTTCTGTCGGTTTTCTTGGATTTTGATCAGGAATGAGGAGTAGGGCTGGAGCGAGGAGCGCAGCATCTTCTGCACGCCCTGGCTGGTGATGGTGCCTCCGCTGATGCCGTTCACATAATCGCCCTCGTTGGGCTTCTGTCCGGCCTTGACGACGGCTATGGATTCAAACACGCCGTCAACGAATACGTTCTTGCCCTTGAACTGGTCTGCGAACTCGGGTTTCTCGATTTCCGCGCCCAGTCCGGGTGTCTCACCTTGGTGAGAGAAATACGCCCCGTAGATGGTGTCGCCGTTATCGTCAAAAGCGACGTAGCCCCATATCGGGCCCCACAATCCCGCGCCGTAGCAGGGGAGTATGTATTTTGTGCCGTCATCGGTCTTGGCGACGAATACGGGCAGCATACGCTCGTTGTCGGGTTTCTTCACTTCGTCAGCCACGTTTATATCGAATGCCTCTTGTGAAGTCTCGACTTTCTCTCCATGGTAGTTGACGATGTAGCTGTAGGTGATTGTTTTTTCGTACAGAGCCGGTATTTCGGCATTGTCATGCGGCGTGACGTGGACGGCGGCGAGGATTTGCCGCTTCGTGTCGTTGGCGATGTTGTCGAGCTGTTCCGGGCGCAGCGCCTGGTAGACCATTGACAGCACGATGCCGACGATCAGCACGATGACAGCCGAGTATATTATAGTGTAGGTATTGCCTTGTCTGTTAATCTTCATGGTTTCGTGGTATTAGCGGGTTTCACAGCGCGGCGCATGCGGCGGCGTATGTTGGCCGACACGACGCAGTAGTCTATCAGCGGCGCGAAGCAGTTCATCAGCAGCACAGCGAGCATTGCCCCTTCGGGGAAGCCGGTGTTGTAGCAGCGTATCACTATTGCCATCACGCCTATCAGGAATCCGTATATGTATTTGCCGGTATTGGTGCGGCACGCTGTCACGGGGTCTGTCGCCATGAACACTATCGCAAACGCGAAGCCTCCGAGGCAAACCTGCTCCAACGGCGAGAGCAATGTCGCCGGGTAGAGCGGCGAGGCGAATGTGTTGGCAACGAAGCCCATTGCCAGTCCGCCAGCGAGGGCTGAGAGCATGATGCGCCAGCTTGCCATGCCGGTGGCGAGGAGTATGACTGCGCCTATGAGTATGCATAGCGTAGAGGTCTCGCCCCATGAACCCGGAATGAAACCGAAGAACATGTCGGAGAGCGATACGGGGTCTCCCACTATATTGGTGATTGCGGCGTGCGGGTCTGCGGCCGAGGCTATCTGCCCGAGCGGCGTTGCACCGGAGAAGCCGTCTACGGGAGCTGCGCCTCCAAGCGACACGAAAACCTGGTCTCCGCTCATCTTGGTGGGATAGGCGAAGAACAGGAATGCTCGTGCCACAAGTGCGACGTTCAGGAAGTTGTAGCCCGTTCCGCCGAACACTTCCTTGGCGAATATCACGGCGAAGGCTACTGCTATGGCGAGCATCCACCAGGGGGTGTCAACCGGGCATATCATCGGTATCAGTATGCCTGACACCAGAAAGCCCTCCTGGATTTCGTGGTGGCGTATCTGCGCGACGATAAACTCGATGCCGAGGCCGACGACGTATGCTGTAACAATGTTGGGCAATGCGGCCCACAGTCCGTACAGGAACATCTGCAGCAACCCCATGTCGGTGCCGGTGGCGAGCGAGTGCTGGTAGCCTATGTTCCACATGCCGAACAGGACGCACGGCATGAGCGCAAGGATGACGGTGGTCATGGTGCGCTTCGTGTCGTTGGCGTCGTGGATTTGCACGCCGCTCGAGGAGGTCTCGTTGGGCGTGTACAGGAATGTATAGAAGCCGTCAAACACGGAATGGAATTTCTCGAACTTTCCTCCCTTGTCAAACTGCGGCTTTATCTTGTCTAATTGGCGTTTTAGTCCTTTCACTGTTGGTGTAGTTTATCTTGTTGGTTATGAGATATGAGACTTGCGGTACACGTCATTCCATTTCTTGCCGCAGGTAGTCGAGACCCTCGCGGACTATCTTCTGCAACGGGATTTTTGAGGTGTCAACAAACTCCGGGAGTGCGAAATCCTCGGGAGCGACCTCGTAAATGCCGAGTTGCTCCATTTTGTCGATGTCGCGTGCAATAATGGCTTTCAGCAGGTATTCCGGGTATATGTCAAAGGGGAATACCTTGTCGTATTCGCCGCTGAGTATCATGGCGCGATGCCCCCCCCTGACGCGAGCGTCAAAGTTGAACAGACGGTGTCCCTTCAGGAAAAATGATGGGAATGTGCGCTTTACGCTGTATACGCGGGGACTCATCGAAGCCCATCCCATGAACTCGTCGGCAGTGTCGCCCTCCGCTATGATGGTGACTTGGCGGTAGGGAAAACGCAGGTAGCCGTCGCCAGCCACATGGATGCCAGTCAGCACGTTGCCGGAGATGATGCGTTCATTCTTTCCTCCGACTATGTTGTCCTTGACCAGGTCTTTGATTGCCACGCCGACGGTCGTGCGTATGGTTTTAGGGTGCTTTGCCTCCGGGCCGGTTATTCCCACTTCGCAGCGGGTGTCGAGTTCCCCATGCAGCGACAGATGCCCGATGCGGGCGGCTGTGCGGGCATCGAGCGCCAGCACGGTCTCGCCCTTGTTGACAGGGCGTATCTGCGCTATCTGCACTCCGACATTGCCGGCAGGGTGCGGCCCTTGGTATTCGACGACCTCGGCGTGTGACGAGGTAATGCCCGCTCCGAAGGCCGTGCCCAGATATACCTTTCCATCTGTGAGCATGGCGAGGATGCGAAGTCCCTCCTCCATGTCCTTGTACATGTCTGGCGTGACTATTTCCGGAGCAAGCGGCGTGCTGTCAAATGCGGTGACAAAGACATCGCGGAACTGCGCGTCAGCAGCAGGTATGATGTCATACGGACGTTGACGCAGCATCGCCCATAGTCCGCATCGTTGCAGCGTGTCGCGAACTTGCTCTGGAGAGGAGAAGTCTGGCTTCAAGTCGGCTTTGCCGTCGCTTTCGCGCACAAGCGTTACCGCCTCGATTTTGCGGCGTTCTCCACGTTTTATACCAGTGATTTTGCCGGCCACTGGAGAGACGAGGCTTATCGGGCTTCCGCCCTTGTCTTCCATAAGTTTGCTGCCGACTTGCACTTCATCACCTGTAGAAACAACTACCCTCCATTTTATGCCCGGGAAATCGTCCGGGACGAGAGCAAAATCAATGGCGGACTCATTGTCGGATATGTCATTGGAGAGCCTCCCAGCCAACGGAATATCCAGTCCTTTCTTAATTCTTATAGTCTCGGCCATAAGCAGTGTTTTAATTGTAGACCGTGCGTTCTCACGCACCTATTTTTATAACACAAAGTTACGAATAATTCCTCGTTTCTCAAAGTGCATGTACCCGAAAGCTCCGGTTATTTGAAATGAAAAAATCGGGCGTGCCATTGCGGCACGCCCGACAGTGTATGTCATTTGCCGGCTGAAATTACTTCACGCCGAGAGCTTTCTGTATTTCAGCGAAGTCGCTGGCGTCCTTTTCCTTATCGATGAGGGAAAGCGCCTTCTCATAGTCGGCCTTGCCGGCAGTAGCCTTTTCAGCAGCTGGTGCAAGGTATGATTTGGCGTCACCAAGCACCTTGTACGGGCGGTAGCTGTCCGGATTGACTGCTGCAGCTTTCTCGGCGTATACGATAGAGTTGCGCACATACTCCGTGGCTTTGGCAATTTGAGTCTCATCTTTGTTCAGGACGCCTGAATAGTAGCAGAGCAGGGCTGTCTGGATGAGGTCATTGTAAGAGGCCTTGTCGGTTTTGCTTATGTACAGCATGTATGCGTCGGCAGCTTCGTCGTACTTGTTCTGTTCAAGTGGAATAAATGCCAGCTGACGGTAGAAGTCTACGTTTTCGGGGAACTCGATGATGCCCTCTTTCAGGACTTTAGTCGCCTCGTCATAGCGTTTTGCAAAGCGCAACTCTGATGAAATCAGGTTGTAGTCCACTATGGCGATAGCATTGTTTTTGGGGTCAGCCATGTGTCTGCGGTATACTTCTTCAGCGAGCCCGAGCAGCTGGTCTTTCATGGAATCCAACTGGGCGGCGTTCATGAGCTGGTAGCGGCGTGCCGTGAAGTTGTCAGGGTTTTCAGCGAGCAGCTTTGTGGCGTAGTCATAGCCTTCCTGATACTTGCCGCCGTGGAACAGGAGCAGCTGATAGCGGCTCTCGTCGCTCTTGAAGTGGCTGGGGTTGCTGATGTACTTGCTGTACTGCTCGGCAGCGTTCTTGTAGTCCTCCTTGTTGTAGTACGCTTCTGCGAGCTCGCGCTGGCCGAGAGCCGAGTTCGGGTTGTTCTCGAGCAGCTTCTTGAGCATGCTGATCGCGAAATCGGGGTTGAACTTGGTGTACAGCTTTGCATACTTCACATACGCATCGGCTGCCTGAGGGTTGTATGTAGTCGCCATTTCATATTTTGAGGCGGCGCTGTTGCGGTCGTCATGGTCGTATGCCACATCGCCTTCGTAGATAAAAATCTCCGGCTCGTACATATTGCGTCGGCGTGCGTTCTTGAGTGCGTTGGCTATCTGCTTTTCGTAGACAGTTGCGCCCTCTGACGAGCTTTCATAGTATGCGCGTGCTATTGCCACCCATACAGCAGCGTCCTTCTTGTTCAGCTTCTCGGCTTTCTTGAAGTTGTTTTCGGCCTCCTTGACATTGCCGTTCTTCAGCTCGAGCGACCCCAGGCCGATGTAGTTGTAGGCATAGTCGGGGTTGATGGACACGCCCTGTTCAAAGTATTTCTTTGCCCCGGCGAGGTCTTGCTGTCTGATTGAGAGCAGACCGAGATAGTAGTTGGCTATGGCCTTGTCCGTGCCGGGGTTGTTGTAGTTGCGTTCCAGCAGCTCCAGTGCGTTGTTGAACTGGTCTGCCTTGTAATATTCGACACCCTCCTGATGCGTCTGTGCGAAAACGCCCAGTGAAGCACCTGCCATGAAGAGTGAGAAGACAAATTTGAGTTTCATATCCTGTGAGTTTTGTTTATTTCCTTATCTGATAACGCAGCTGCCTGCCACATATTACGCCGACCGCTTATTTGGCGCGTGTTTGTGTGATTGCTTTCGTTCTGCGTTTCCTGTTTGCTATATAGATGCGGTTTTGTGTAAATGGTTTACAGCTCACTTTGGTTTTGTCTTATGAAAAAACGCCGTGGCTGTTACGCCTTATCTCTCTATGAGGTTAATTATCCGTTGTCCCATATTGAATGGCAGTATGCCGGTGCGAAGCATGATTTTCTGCCCCACTGGTCCTGTCATGAATGCGAAGAAGCTGTGCATGACAGTAGAGTTGGGGGCTGTGGAAATCATATATACCTTGCGGAACAGCGGGTACTCGCCTGAGGCTATGTATGCCTGGTATGGCTTGTAACTTATGGTGCTGAAATCGTTTTCCTCGCAGGGGTTGCTCACCTTTATGATGTTTACCACGTCGGTGAGTTCAGTCGCAATGGTGTCGCCCTGTACCGAGTAGTCTGCCATACGTTCCTTGACAGGGACCTTGCGGGCAGCGGACAGGTCTTCGCCGAGCCAGCTGACGGAGATGATGCCTATAGCATCTTTGTCCTTCTTTATGTAGTCGAACACTTCTGCGTTGGTCTTTGCAGCGGTGGCGTATGCGCGGTCAGAGATGTTTTGACCTTTTTTGAGGAACTTGTCGCGTAGGTAGCTTACAGTAGACGAGCCGTTGTTGTCAAAAACGAGCTTTATGCGAGTGGTGTCGTTGCCCAGGACTTCACTCCATCGCGTGATTTCGCCATTGAGTATGCTGCCGATTTCCTGTGTAGACAGTTCCTTTACGGGATTGTTCTTGTTGGTGATCAGGGCAACAGCATCGACGGCGATGCATTTCTGTCGCACTATGTGCTTGTACTTGTCCTTGATGTATTTGATCTGGTCTTTGGTCAGTTCTTTGGTGACGATGATTGACTGAGTGTTGTCGGACATCAGCGTGTCTAAAGCCTCAGTTTCGCTGACATAACAGGGGATTATGGAGGCTTCCGGGTATGAATACTCAAACACCTCGATTTCCTCGTCTAGGATGGCTTTGAAGCCGTCGTCGCAGAAAATGGTGCCAGCTCCTGCGGCATATTCTCCTCGTT
Source organism: uncultured Muribaculaceae bacterium (assembly GCA_934663645.1). Taxonomy (GTDB): domain Bacteria; phylum Bacteroidota; class Bacteroidia; order Bacteroidales; family Muribaculaceae; genus Lepagella. The sequence continues at coordinate 16,011 of CAKUKR010000036.1, forward strand.
TTGTCTGCTGGCATGACACTGCCGCAAGAGCAAAGGCTGCTAACAGTGAGGCAAACGCCCATGTTGATTTTCTCATTGCTATTTCAGAAGTTTGGATTTTGTGTCAGTTGCTGCCTTTCATAAGCCGGAAGCCTCGGTATATGCCATAAACGATCAGGACACAGCCTACTACGTATTTTACGGTTGTGTTTGTCCCGAATACATCGACCTTGTCCATTGCTATGAGTACTCCCATGCCGAGGTATATCAGCACCATGAATATCGCGAACCATAGGCGTATGCCCTTGGGCGAGGAGTGATGGTTCTTCTCTAAATCCTGCATAAATGATACGTTTGTCCTATCTTACGTTCAACAATGTGGCAGTGCTTTGGTTCACTGCAAATTGCACTGCAAAAATAGCAAAATCCGCTGACAGGGGCAATATCTGTGTTTGCGGCAATGGTTAATCTATGATAAACCAGGTGTAATCATCATAGTGTCTGCGAGTTCGCTTTAACAAGCTGGTTTGTCATATCAGTGCGTTCATAAGTGCATAGAGTGAAAGCCCCGAGGCTGAACGTATCCCGAGCTTCTGTGATATGTTTTTCCGGTGGGTCAACACGGTGTTGACGGATATGTTGAGCTGGTCGGCGATTTCCTTGTTTGTCTTGCCGCGGGCGATTTCGCGTATGACATCGGTCTCACGTTGCGAGAGGACGCTTTTGCCGGATGTGCGTGGGCAATCGCTGTCTGGGATTATGTCAGCAATCTTGCGCAACGTGGTTTCAGGAGCGTTGTCGATGCTGATATGTGCAATCGAGGGGATGTCTTCGCGGTATGCACGGCTGGTAAGTAGCACAACTTTTCCCTTTCGCGGCAGGAAGAAGTTCAGGTTTGCCACAAAAGCCTCCAGGCTGACGATGAATATGTCATGCCGTTCCGCATCACGCACGAATGATACGAATGTGTCATAAACGGCGCAATGCGCCTCGGCTGTTTCGTTCAGCCATGACTGGAACGCGCAGCCAAGCGTGGGCGGCAGTCCGCACAGTGCTATATGCCTATGGCGCAGGCGTTTCATTATTTGTCGGTTGTGTGCATCTTGACAAGAGGCTGGAGTATCCGCTCTCGTATGCGGTTGTTCTGCTTGATGTCGCGGCACAGGGTGAACACCGCGCTCACCACGGCGTGGCAAAGGTTCTGGTCGTATGACCCTTCGAGGTGGATGATGAAGAAGCTGAGCAGGTCTTCGATTTTTTCCTCTATCTGATGCCCGTCGTAGCACTGCACGCCGCTGTATCGGCTGTTGACTTCCGAAACCGGCACTCTCTGGTTGTACAGGTCTTCGAGAAAGGGGAAAAGCATCTCGTGGTCGCGGTGGATGTTGTCGAGCAGCTCGCTCTTCATCTGAAGGTAGAATTTGCGCAGCAGCGAGAGTTCATTGCTGAGTGCTTGGCTGTTTGTGACGAGCGAGTTGAAGTGACGGTCGATGTTGGGGAGTTGGTAATGCTCGTAATACGTGTCTGTTTGGGCGAGATAGTCTGTTATCAGTTTCAGGTTGACCGACTGGAGTGTGTTCTCGGGAAAATAATCCTCGTTGAGGTACGTATTTATGATTGATATGAAGAACACCGGGTCGATGCCGTGCTTTACGCAAATATCGTCCACTGTAGCATCCCCCACGCCGAGGTAAATGCCAAAGCGGTTTATAACGGTCAGCGTGGAGGGCTCGTGGAACAGTATGTCGCACAGTTTGTTGTCTCTGTCGAATAACGGCATGGGAAAGAGGCGTGAGTGTTATTTTGAAATTCTGATGTAGTGTCGTTGTGTGATGACCATATCCATGGGTACATCATGGGGTTCAGCTGGTATTTCCTCGATGAGTTGGAAGTCATAGCCTACGCCGATTTTAGTGGCACGAGTGGTTTGCAGCAGCCTGTCGTAGAAGCCCTTGCCGCGACCGAGCCGGTTGCCGTTGCGGTCGAAAGCGACTGCAGGGACGATGATCAGCTCAATTTCTGCCGGGTCGGTGAGGTCGTCTCCGGTCGGCTCTTCGATTTGGAATGACCCGAGCTCGAGGCGTGTTTGGTCGTAGGGAAGTATGTCGAGGTTCACGCCGTTCACACGGGGAAGGAAGAATTTCTTGCGTTCACCCCACTTTTTTAGAAACGCTATGGTCTGCAGCTCATCAGGGAGGGAGTGGTACATCAGTATTTTGTCGGCGAGGAGGAACGCGGCTGTCTTTTCCAGCTGCTCAAAAACTTCTTCTGCGGCAGAGTTCTTTTCTTCTTCCGACAGCATAGTGCGTAGAGCCTTAATCTTGCGTCTTATGTCCGATTTGTCCATTGTTGTGTACTGTTTGTTGCCCCATTCAAAATTGAGCTTAGGGCAGAGGTTGTGCTATTTGGTTATCTGTACGGGAGACTTGCCGGTGTTCAAAAGCTGTATAGCCTTGAGTATAACGGGGTCGCCCTGGTTCAATATTTCATAGAACTGCCTGTAGCCGAGGGCGTCTCGAGCTATGACGGCTTTCAGCTGTTGCAGCAACAGTCGTCGTGACTGGTTGATGTAGTACCAGCGTGCCGGCTCACCCTTGGCAGCGGCAAAATCCACAAAGTTGCTGAGCAGCATGTCATCGCCCGGGATGACTTTCAACAGCTGGTCCGTGGTGCTGATGTTGCTGAGCAATGAACGGTAGCGGTCGGTCAAGTCAAACGAGAATTTCTGAACCAGTCCCTGGTTCATCACATTGATGTAGTAGGTGGTGTATCCGGTTGTGTCTTGCGGCACAAATACATCAGGCATTATGCCTCCGCCCCCATATACTGTGCGGCCGGCACTCGTGTGGTAAACCTTAGATTTGTCAAGCTTTATGCTGTCAGCGCTGTAGAACTCGCCGTGGTTGTAACGCTCTATTATGTCGAGTTCATATTTGCCGTCCTTGCCGCGCTTGTACTCTTTTTGTATCGAGCGTCCGGATGGTGTATAGTAACGAGCCACAGTGAGGCGTATGGCAGAACTGTCTGGGAATACTATCTGGTTTTGTACAAGCCCTTTGCCGAATGTGCGGCGGCCGACTATCAGTCCTCGGTCATTGTCCTGTATGGCACCGGCAAATATTTCGGAGGCAGATGCAGAGCCTTCGTCTGTCAGCACTACAATCTCGTTGTTCTGGAAGCTGCCGTTGCCGTCGCTCAAAGCAACAGTTTCGTTGGCCTTGTTGCGCCCTTTGGTGTAGACTATCATCTTGTCTGCTGGCAGGAACTCATTGACCATCAAGATGGCTTGTTCCATTATGCCGCCGCTGTTGCCGCGCAAGTCGATTACAAATTTCGATGCGCCGGAGGATTGCAGGTTGCCCAAGGCGGTTATGAAGTCGTCCGCTGTAGACTTGGCAAATTGGTTGACCTTGACATAGCCTATATTCTTGTCGAGCATGTATGCTGCATCGATGCTGTTGATGGGTATGTCTGCTCGTATCACATCATACTTTACGAGTTTGTTGACCCCCTTGCGTTTGATGTCGATGACGACTTTCGACCCGTTCTCTCCGCGCAGCGTCTTGAATACAAGGTCATTGGTGACATTGGCTCCGGTCATTGCCACACCGTTGGCCTTCACTATCCGGTCGCCTGCGAGTATGCCTACCTTCTCAGCGGGTCCTCCGGGAATGACCTCCACCACGGTTACGGTATCGTTCAGTATCTGGAAGGAGATGCCCACACCGCTGAACGAGCCTTCGAGGTCGTCATTGGCGGCATGGAACTCGCTTTTGGGTATATAGACCGAGTGCGGGTCGAGTGTTGCCAGTATTTCGGGCAGTGCGAGCTCGGCAAGGCTGTCCATGTCGATTTCATCGACATACTCATTATGTATCAGCTCAAGGACTGCGTTCAGTTTCTCGTCCGTGTCTCCTTGTTTCGGGTTGCTGATGTATTTGCCTGTGAAAATGCCGACAGCCACACCTATGGCAAGCACCACAGGTATGACAGCATAAATCAATCGCTTGTTATTGTTCATGTATTAGTTATGACAATTCTGTGTTCTCATTTTCCGGAAGCCATACGGTTTCCACGCCTGCAGCTTCGAGCAGGTCAAGGCCGTCGCGTAGCCGGTACAATTCCCTGAATACCACGCGCCTGATGCCCGCCTGAATTATCAGCTTGCTGCATTCCAGGCACGGGCTTGTGGTCACGTAGAGCGTGCTGCCGCTGCTGGAGTTGTTGCTTTGCGCGACTTTGGTAATGGCGTTGGCTTCGGCGTGCAGCACATAGCGGAACGTGTCGCCGTTGCTGTCTTCGCATACGTTTGGAAAGCCAGACGGCGTGCCGTTGTAGCCGTCGGATATTATCATCTTGTCCTTGACTATCAATGCCCCCACTTTGCGGCGCGTGCAATAGGAGTTGCCGGCCCAAATGGATGCCATATCCAGGTAGCGGCGGTCTAGGACGGTCTGTTTCTCTGTATTGTCCATAGAGGCAGGTTTGTATTTCAATGTCCCATAAGGAATTTTTCGGCATCGAGAGCTGCGCGGCAACCGGTTCCGGCGGCTGAAATGGCCTGGCGGTATACAGGGTCGGCCACGTCGCCGGCGGCGAACACGCCCTCGACGCTGGTTCGCGTGCTTGCTCCGTCCACCTTGATGTACCCCTGCTCATCGAGTTCGAGCTGGCCTCGGAATATCTCCGTATTGGGTGTATGGCCTATTGCGAGGAAGAAGCCGTCGATGGCTATGTCGAAATGCTCTTCATTCTCCATGCCGCGATTGCGCACCAAATGTGCGCCTTCCACGCCGTCGTCGCCGAACAGCCCCTCGGTGTTGCAGTTGAAGAGTATCTCGATATTCTCGCACTCCTCGACACGTCGGGTCATTACCTTTGATGCCCGCAGGTAGTCCTTTCGCACTATCATGTACACCATCTTGGCGAGGGTGGCGAGATAGAGAGCCTCCTCACAGGCTGTGTCGCCGCCGCCCACAACTGCCACTGTACGCTTGCGGTAGAAGAACCCGTCGCAGGTGGCGCACGCGCTTACGCCCATGCCTCGGTATTTCTCCTCGTCGTCAAGCCCGAGGTAGCGGGCTGATGCGCCGGTGCTGATGATGACTGTGTCGGCTTCAATGACATTGCCGTGGTCATCAACGCAGCGGAACGGCCGTCGGCTGAAATCGACCTCGGCAATAGCGTCCTCGCGTATTTCAGTGCCGAAGCGGAGAGCCTGGCGGCGTATCTGCTCCATCATCTCCTGCCCCGTCACCCCCTCGGGATAGCCGGGGAAGTTTTCGATTTCGGTGGTCTGTGTCAGCTGTCCGCCGGGCTGCATGCCCTCGTACAGGATAGGGGAGAGGTTGGCTCGCGACGCATATATGCCGGCAGTGTAGCCGGCTGGACCTGAGCCTATGATCAGTACCTTTGTCTTTTCGGTGTTCATCGTGTCTGTATATGTTAGCGCAAGTCCACGATCTTGGCTTTCGGATACTTGGACTTGGGATATTCAAACAATGAGGAGGCGAGTTTTGTTCCCGCGACGAGCTTCGACACTGTCACGTTGGTCACTCCTCCCTTGCCGGTGATGACAAGCGAGGTCGGCACCATGCGCTTGCTGTCGAGTGTCAGGACGACTTTCTTGATGCTGTTCCTGCTGCTCTTGGCTATAAGCACGAGGACAGTCTTGCCGGCTGGTTGGTTCTTGGCATACTGGGCGTTGAAAGACCCTGCCATGGAGGATATTACGGAGAATGGGTTGTTCTCTGCCACTTCCTGCTGTGAGGGAGTGACAATGGTAGTCTCGTTTGTGCGCGGGTTGTACGTCCACATATCCTTGCCGTTGTACCATGCGCTTGCGCCGCCTGTTATTACGGCATATTTGCCGTGGCTGTAGTAGAAATTGCCCGAGGCATTGCCCATAGCCCCCTTGACGCTGAATGTCGCAGAGATGGTCGATGCGTTGCGGAATGATTTTGACACACGGTTCATCAGCTGTGTTGCCGTTTCCGCGCTGTAAGCGACGGTTGCAGTGAGCAACATGATGAGTGTCAGCACATATCGTGCGATTGTTTTCTGTTTCATCTGGTTCATGATATTTTGTTGTTTTGGGAATGTCACAGTGTTGAGAGCAGCTCCTCGAGCGAGCCTCCGTCCATAAGGACAGACCGCGGCTTGCCGCCCTGAGCCGGGCCGACCACGCCGACTTGTTCCAGCTGGTCCATAATCCTGCCGGCGCGGTTGTAGCCGATGCTGTACCTGCGCTGAATAGAGCAAGTTGATGCCTGGTTTGAGGAAACGACCAGCCTTGCCACCTCCTCAAACAGCGGGTCGCGTTCTGACAGGCTTCCATGGTTGCCGCTGTTCTCCTCGTCATTGCCGCCGACACGCGGCTCTGGCAGTATGTATGCTCCCTGAGCGTATGCCTGGTCTGCGATGTACTGGCAGATGCGTTCCACTTCGGGAGTGTCAACGAATGCGCACTGCACGCGCACCATCTCGCTGCTGTTGCTGATGAGCATGTCACCTCGGCCGATGAGCTGTTG
>CAKUKR010000037.1 GCA_934663645.1 uncultured Muribaculaceae bacterium
CAAACGACATTCGACCAAGGAGTAATTTGCGACAGTCATCTGACTGTATATGAACACCCCTCGCGTTTGCATGACATGCATTTCGCGAGGGGTGCAATATTGTGTATTAAATCAAATACGAAATACTTGATTATAGGTCAATCCAGCGGTTCGAGCTGTACTGTAAAGTGGCGCATCAGCTCAGCCTCCCATGTGATTTTCACGCCGCGCTTGATCTCATGGCGACGGTCATACACGTTTTTGAGAGCAGCTGCGATGACATCCATGTGGTTGTTGGTGTATGTGCGGCGGCAGATGCAGAGGCGCAGGAAATCGTTTCCGTCGAAACGGTTCTCGCGGGTGATGGGGTCACGGTCTGCAAGCAGATAACCGATTTCGCAACCGCGCACACCAGCCTCCAGATAGAGTTCCATTGTCAAACGCTGTGCGGGGAACTCATCTTTGGGCACCTGGTCCAGCACCTTGTCAGCGTCGATGAACAGTGCGTGACCGCCAACGGGACGCTGGTAGGGGATGCCGTACTCGTCGAGTTTCTTGGCAAGATACTGAACCTGCTTGATGCGGGTGTCGAGCATGTCAAACTCGGTGTTCTCGTCAAGGCCGACAGCGAGAGCTGCCATGTCGCGGCCGTTCATGCCGCCGTATGTCAGGAAGCCCTCAAACGGGATGAGGAACAGCTTTGCTCCCTCATACACGTCTTCCCAGCGTGTAGCGATGAAACCGCCCATGTTGACCAAGCCGTCCTTCTTGGAGGACATGGTCATGATATCGGCGAGATCGAACATCTGACGGCAAATCTGCTTGATAGTAGCATCCTTGAACTCCGGTTCGCGGGTCTTGATGAAGTATGCGTTCTCAGCGAAGCGAGCTGAGTCGAACACGACGCGCTTGCCGTACTTGTTGGCAAGGCGGCGCACACCGCGCAGGTTCTCCATTGAAACAGGCTGTCCGCCGGCTGAGTTGTTTGTGATGGTTATGATGATGAACGGAATTCTTTCCTGGTCCTTTTCGAGCACATCTTCGAGCTTCTTGAGGTCAACGTTGCCCTTGAACGGCACTTCGAGCTGAGTGTTCTTGGCCTCGTCCACTGTGCAGTCCACAGCAAAAGCGTGGCGGCTCTCGATATGGCCCTTGGTGGTGTCGAAGTGGGAGTTGCCAGGCACGATGTTGCCCGGTTTGACGAGGTGTGAGAACAGCACGTTCTCAGCAGCGCGGCCCTGGTGAGTCGGCAGCACATACTTGAAGCCGGTAATGCGGGTTATGGTGTCCTTAAGCTCATAGAACGAGCGTGCGCCTGCATAGCTCTCGTCGCCGGTCATCATAGCAGCCCACTGGCGGTCGGACATGGCACCTGTTCCAGAGTCGGTGAGACAGTCTATGTATACGTGTTCTGATTTCAGCATGAACACATTGTTGTGTGCTTCTTTCAGCCATTTCTCGCGTTCCTCGCGAGTGCTCTTATGAATCGGCTCGACCATTTTGATCTTCCACGATTCGGCAAAAGGTAATTCCATGATGTTGCTTTTAGGTTAAAGTTGATTTTGCCACAAAGATAGTCAGATATTGCCGTATATGCAAATATTTTGCTGCAAATGTTCGCTCACTTATATTTTGTACTTGAATATGCGCTATATCTGGTTTGATATAAGAAATAATTCCATTAAAGTCAGCGTCACTCCGCTTCGCTGTTTGCCCCCCTGCCCACGTCAATGGCCGTGACCGCATATCCGATTGTTCGCAGCTGGTTGACAAGCCCTTCATCGCCGGCGAGGTGCAGTGCCCCGACAACAAACAATACGCTCTGGGCTTTCATCATTTCGGGCATTTTGCCGAGCCAACTGTTGTTGCGGTCGGTGAGCAAACGTTTCCAGAATTCCGGGTCATCGCTTTCCTGACGGCTTAGGGCATAAACGCCCTCAATGTCACGCGCCATATAACGGGAGTTCAATTCCCTTGCATTGGATGCCTCCTTATCCGGGTTATCGAGAAACTTGACCAAGGCCTCGGCTTGTTCACGTATGCTTGTAGACCGGTACAATAAGGCAGCTTGTTCTTCAACTGTCTCAAACCCCATGATTTCCTTGCCTCGCTTTGCACCTTCGTTTTGCAGATATGAATCAAGTTGCCCCTCATTGCCGGAGAAGTCTTCTTTGATCATAGCCATAGCAGCCATAGTCTGCGTTGCCAAAGGGCATAATCCCTCGAACAGTTCCAGCCTCATATTGGTGATAGACTGAAACGAGACGTTAGCTCGCGAATAGACAGAGTCTGATAGAACCAGGCTGAGTGTCGAGTCTGCAGGAGCAACCATATAGGGCAAAATCCTGTTTGCCATCTCCATTTGGCTGATGCCTGCCATTTCAATTTCACCAGCAACCGCGTCTGCCTCGTCCAACACCTTATATATATAGGGTACTGAGTCAAGGATGCTCAACGGCGCAAGGTGATGTGTTCCGAACAGGTAAGAAGGCTTTGCAAGGTCTTTCCCGGAGATGCGGTAGAGGAGCTGACCTTGCGCTGCGGCAAAGCACAAAGCCAAGCATGCGCAGATAATGAATAGTCGTTGTCTCATGTCTGTGTATTTATATCCAACTGCAAAGATGCAGTTTTATTTCGAGATACGAAAGAATTACGGCCAAAATGAGAGCTGTAACCCCTGTGATAATAGTGTCGAGACAAGCTGAACGCCCGAAATCGGCAATTTAGTGACAAAAAAGTGCAGAAAAATTTGCCAGTATGAAAATAAACCTGTATCTTTGTAATCGAAAGAGCCGCAAGACATCGCACACCGATGCTCAAACGGACTAAAGTATTAACCCAAAATAATAAATGGCATGAAGAAATTCTACACCATGATGGGCGTAGCAGCCCTCGGCCTGACAATGGCAGCCAACGCCGCTCCGCAGATGCAGATGCGTGCAAAGTCTCAAGGTGAACTCATTGAGACAACAAAGGCAAAAATCGAAAACGTTCAGACAATGAACCGCGCCAAGGTTCGCGCAGCAAAGGAGAACAGCCAGCTCACAGTTGCAGACATCGTCGGCAGCTATCAGCACGACGAGTACCGTGTTGTTCAAAGCGGCAGTGGCATGAACTACGGTATGTCATTCCCCGAATTTGTTTCAGGCAGCTCTGCAAATGAGGTGCTCATCAACGGTTTCTGGATGGGATCAGACACAGATGGTAACCCCTACGGCAGCTTCGCTGCCACTTTCGATCCTCAGGCAATGACCCTCTCTATCCCCGCTGGGTCAAAGGTGTTCTCCGCACCTCTCGAGGATGGTTCTACTATGGACTGCTATATGTATATCCAGGATTGGGACTCATCCGTGTGCAGCGCAGATCCGATTGTCCTGAGCTACGACCCCGAACTTCGCCAGTTCACATGGATGGCTGCAGGCATGGAAACCAGCGAACCTACAGAAAACCTGATAATCACATCCAAAGCTGACGGCATTGGCACGTCAATTACCTCAGGCGCAGATTTTGCAGTTTACCTGCAGTTCAGCTTCTGGAACAGCGTGATGCAAGCAACGCAGAACGGCCAGCAGGGCTATTGCGCGGTACGCGTAGTAGCAGATGCACAGACCAGCTCATTCACTGTTTACAACCTCGGTGACTGGGGCTTTGAGGTTCCTGTTACATTTAACGTAGACCCGACGGCAAAAACCGTTTCCGCTCCGAGAACTCTCTACGGTGAGGACGTGAAACTTGACAGCAGCGGCACAACAGCTGATGTATATTTCGCAACTGCGGAAGGTGGCTCAATCTCCGGAACATATTCAAACCAGAATGACCAAGGCCTTATAAGCAGCATTGTATCGCTCGAAGACTGGACACTCTGGACAGCAGAATACGGCGCTGTAATTCAGTATCCGTACACAGACACCATGATCATCGTTCCGTTCGACCTCGACAGCATGGTAGGTGTTGAGGACATCGCAGTTGACACCAACGCTGACGACGTAGTTTACTACAACCTCCAGGGCGTTAAGGTACTCAACCCCGCACCTGGCCAGCTCGTTATCGCACGTCAGGGCGGCAAGGCTGTCAAGATGATTGCCAAGTAATCCCGACCACCAGGTCTAAATAGCAAACAGCGAGGGTGCATCAATCGATGTGCCCTCGCCTTTATGTTGCCATACATACAGAAACAGTCGAGGTTAATTATCAACGCAGGTGCGTTATCAGGGTTCTGATAACAGAGCAGCCTCAACCAGTTTGATGTAAACCACAATAACCCGTTTGATGTGCGGGTCTTACGTATAGTCTGATAATAAGTATAACGACAGATTATCAGTGTCTGTCATGTGCGGTTACTATGAATAACACTTGTCCGATATGAGAGATGTCAATGTCGCTGCCTTTGAGTATAGCGGGCTTGCTTATCACGCCGTCGCGCTCCAACAGGGCGAGTATGTCCCACATTATTTCGTGGTAGTAGATTACTGCCGCTTCCTTGTCGTCTGCGAGGCTGAACAGTGTCTTGATTTCTGATGACTGCGCCTTGACAGCCTCGCTGATTTGCGAGGAGAGAGTGTCAGTGAGCCTGTTGATTTCGTTGTCTTCGTCTACATACAGTATTGGTATGATGAGTTTGCCGCTGGCGTCGCAGATGCCGTATGCACTTGCGCGTGCAGCTAAATCGTTGCTTAGGGTGAGAGCATCGGGGTGCGAGTAAATCCATTCGCCGACGGCGAGCAGTGTGTCATGGTTGACCTTGCATTTCATGTCGGCTGTCCAGTTCATTTGCAGGGGACCGTAGCCGTTTGTGCCTGTTGTCGCCTCGGCGCGTTTGGTGTACAATGCCCAGTATACGCCAGACCAGTCGGCTGCGCGTTCCATCTCAGTGGGCATGGGCAGCTTGTCCTTGTCCCACACTGCGCCGTCGAGCAAGAAGGAGAATACGAGGCTGTAAGTCTGAGTGCTGTAGCCAGCATCAGAGAGCAGTTCGGTGAAGCGTTTTATACCCGGCTTAATGTGGATATAGATGCTGTCTGCGAACTGTGCGCTGCGCTGTCGAAGCTGACGTGTTTGCTCTTCATCGAGTATAGGCATGAGCGTATGCGCTTTGCCGTGCGAGCGTTCCAGCAGTCCGCCAGCTTGCAGCAGCATCAGCTGGCTGTCGTTATGTGGGATGCCGAGCGTGTCGAGGCGGCTTATTTCGCTGCTCTGACGGAAAGCGCAGAGAATGTCCCAGTTGTTGTCAATGATGTACTGAGAGGGGTGGAACTGGCCGTAAGTACAGAAAGCGGTCTTTGCGAAATCGGAGAATGGGCGGTGCAGCACCGGTGTGGCTGCTCGTGAGGGGAGTATGCTTGCTGCTGAGAGGGCTGTCATAGCCAACAGCCAGGGAAGACGTTTCATTTTGTTTATCAGTCGAGTTTATGTTGTTCAGAGGGACAAGCGTATTGCCGCCCAATCGTTGTCAGAGCGAGTCTCTTGCAGCGTCAGACCAAGTGGTGCTGCAGCACGTTCGATCATCGGTATGTCGCGGAGGTAGAAACCGCTGAGGAGCAGTGTCGCGCCAGGGTTCATTGCGGCGGCGTATGCGCGGAGGTCAGCGAGAATGATGTTGCGGTTGATGTTGGCGATGAACACATCAGCCTTGACAATGTCGGCCAGCGATGATGCGTCGCCGCACACCAAACGAATTTCGGCATTGTTGAGTGCAGCGTTGTCTATGGCGTTAAGGTATGCGCCGTTGTCAATCTCTATGCCCTGGACTACCTTAGCACCAGCCATGCAGCATAGTATGGCGAGTATGCCGGTGCCTGTCCCCATGTCTGTGACGGTCTTGCCTGTCAAATCCATGTCGAGCAGGTAGCCAATCATCAGCGAGGTGGTGGAGTGATGCCCTGTGCCGAAAGCCATTTTGGGGTCGATTGTGATATCATATTTCGCATGAGGCAGGTCGGTATGGAATGAGGAGTGTATCAGGCAGCGGTCGCCTACAACAATGGGCTTGAAATAGTTCTTTTCCCACTCGCTGTTCCAGTCCTTGCCCTCGATGCGCTGGTGAGCGAATGTCATCTCAGTCGCCATGGGGAAATCAGCCAATGCAAGGCGGGCAGCGTCCATGTCAAACTGAGGCTCGGGGATGTATGCTGTCAGCCCGGTGTTGTCAGGCAAGAAGGAGTCGTAGCCTAAGTCAGCGATAAACGCAGCCATGAGGTCGGTTATGTCTTCGTTGCAGGGAGAGGCATCGATGCGGAGTGCGATGTAGTCGTTCATTGGAGTGTGCTGGGAGAGGGGAGGCATTAGTTCATTTTTTGCGCTTGAAGAATTTCCATACCTTTCGGACAGTGCCGAACACCGAAAAGCCGAGCATGGCATAGTCGGCGTAGTTGAGTGACGACAGCACTTTCGGAAGCAGCCCACCTGTCTTGCCAAGTGTCGAAACCTTGCCTGACAGCCGGCCGATGGCTGTCTTCTCTTTCATTGCGTTCAGCGAGGCGAGAGCCTTTTCCTTGGCAAATTCCTTTTTGAGCGAAGCCAAAGCCCGCTGGTAGCGAAGTTCCTGAAGAGTGTAGCCATTGAACTCGGAGGGTGCGTCAGCAGTAGTCTGCGCAGGTATGTTCTTGTTGTTGCCCATAATCATTTGTTTTCGTCGTTGTCAAGAATAAGTTTTGAAATCATCCGCGCCATCGGGTCGAATATCAGCGGCTTGCGCAGCATGTACAGCACTCCTGCCAGAATCAGGAATATCACGGCTACGCACAGGTATGCCAACACTTCGCCCACGAGAGCCTCAAACACGTGCACCAGACACATGGAGATTATCACCAGGGCAATCATGACGAGTATCGAAATCATCGCCATGAGGAATACCGAGCCTACGAAAATGGTCAGTTTTTCTGCGGCGGTGAGTTTCACATACCGGACTTCATGCTTCAGCCAAGCTTTGATATGTTTGATTATCAGGCGAATTTCATCGGATAATGTTTCCTTCATCTGCTAACGATTATGGGTGGAAATTGAAATGCAACGTGACAACCGGCGGCGTGAAGCCACACCGTCCGGTCGCCGCAGTATTGCTATGAACTGGTCTGTTACCGTTTGCTGTAATGGCAGTCGGTCACTCGCCAGTGAGTTCAGCGACGAGAGCGTCAACTTCGTCATCGCTCATATCTATGCCTTTTCTCTTGATGAGCTTGCAAATACGTGCACGCACGTCTGAGCCTTTTTCAGGGGCAAAGAGCAGTGCTGCACCGGCGCCAACGAGTGCGCCGCCGAGGAATGCGTAGAGCAATGTCAGATTTTTCATATCCTTAGAAATGTGTTAGATGTGTTCTTCGATTTTGCCTTCGATTTCGTCCACAAGCTGATCCATCTTCTCCTTCTTCAGGCAGATGCCCTTTTCGCGGAGTACTTCCTTGATTTTCTTTCGCATGTCAGAGCCTTTTTCGGGAGCGAAGAGCAGGCCGACTGCTGCACCGGCGATTGCGCCGCCGATGATTGCTGAAATTACATGAATCGGTTTCATCGTATTTTCTGTTTAGTGTTACTATACTTGTTGCATTATGCCTTTCGGCTTACCATATTAACGCGCTACGAGGCACAATGTTTTGGCAGTGTCCGAATAATCGGCTTTCAACGCTGCGCCATGAGCTTGGGCGATGCCATGGAGGCGTATGCCATAACGCCCTCATCGGTGAGAGACACCATGCGGAAGTCTCCCTCAGGGGTAATCATCTTGACGTGGCTGTCGTCTACCATGGTCATGAACGGCTGCATCTCTCCATTGAGTTCAACAGACCATGTCTGGCTGTCGGTGTCGAAGTCGAGGCGTGTCTGCTGGCCTGTGGGTTCGAAGGTTATGGTGTAGCCCTTGCCGTCGCATGCTATCAGGTAGCGGCCCTGCTCGGTGTCTACGGCCTTGACGGAGGCGGTCATCGGGTTGCTGCCGCTCCAGAACTCAATGGAGTTTAGCACGAGGATGTCTGCGATGCCCGTCACTTCATACACGGGGAGAATCCAGAAGGCGAAGAACACCAGCTCATTGACAAACTTACTGCCGATCTGGTTGTTCCAGTTCAGTACGCGAGAGGTGAGCGCGAAGCTGCCTATGCAGGAACTGAGTGTCAGCGATGCGCATACGGTCAGCAGCACTCCTACGGTCATATAAAACTTTTTCATCTTGAGTTATTTTGGGTTGGTTGTTATGTTTCACTTGTTTTGCGGCTCTCATTCGGGGACAGTGCGGCGGTACTGCTCGTATGCCCCTAATACCTTGTCAACAAACCCCACAGTCTCTTGTCCACGGAAATACCCATGTTTTACAACAGGGTCGTTGTAGTACTGCGGCGTAGTTTTCAGTAACGCCATTTCGCGCACACTGCCGTACCACAGAGAGGGGTTTCGCCCATAACGCCGCGCCAGCGCGATAGCGTCGAGGATATGGCCCAGACCTGAATTGTAAGCGGCTATGACAAACTTGCGCCTCTCCGCCGGGTCTACGATGTGCTTGCGAAGTGACTTGTCTATGTCGGCAAGCGCGAGTGCGGCTCCGCGCACACTCTGCTCGGGGTCTGCCATGTCTGTCACGGCATACTGCCGTGCTGTCGAGGGCATGAGCTGCATCAGCCCCCTTGCGCCAGCCCAAGACACTGCTGTGGGGTCAAACCTCGATTCGGTATACGCTATGGCGGCAAGCTGCCTCCAGTCCCAGCCGATGGTTGATGCGTAACGACGGAATAACTCTTCATACTTCACGCCGCCCACGGCAGCCGGCCCTCTCGCTGCCGCAATCTGCCGAGCCTCCATTGCGGTCTTTGCAGCGTGACGGTAGTATTTGTCATGCAGCCTGTCATAGTCAGCCGCAGCCTCATCTGTCTTTGCCCAAGCGTCGATGCGGTCGGCCAGCTGCTTGTCGTCGTCAGCCACCACCCACGACGACACCTGCTCTGTGCTGACGGCTACTGACACATCGATGCCGCCGTAAAGGTCTGCACAAATATC
The DNA here is from genome assembly GCA_934663645.1 of uncultured Muribaculaceae bacterium. Classification (GTDB taxonomy): domain Bacteria; phylum Bacteroidota; class Bacteroidia; order Bacteroidales; family Muribaculaceae; genus Lepagella. The sequence continues at coordinate 8,962 of CAKUKR010000037.1, forward strand.
TGCCATGTCCGAATCGGCGACAGTCATGGGCAGGTTGCCGTCGCTGACCATTCGCACCAGGTCAACGGTCTCGAGGGTGTCGGAGACAACAGCCTCAATGCCTATGCCGCCGCCGAGTTCATCGGCGAGGTTGACCATACGGTATTGGTACTTGGAATCTTTCTCCACATACACGGTTTTGCCAATAAGGTCAGGGACGGACCTCACAGTGGCGGCCTTGGGCTGAACCAGCACTTGATGGCTCACTGTGTATTTGCCACAGAAGCGGACGTCATTAGCGTATTCGGCTATCCTTGGGACATTGTACGCAATCACGTCGACTTCGCCGTGGCGGAGCATGAGCAGCATCGTTGACATGTCTGCCGCCACTTTCAGGTCTACGGCAATGTCATGCGCTTCGGCGTAGCGTGTCAGCAACTCGTAGTCAAGCCCCATAGGCTGGTCGTGGTACTGGAAATAAGAAGTTGCTCCGTACAAAGTGACCGCCCTAAGTGTGTCCCTTTCGCAGCTATTTCCTGCAGCAGCCGGCGGCTGTCCATAGCCTGCGCTGCTGCGGCTGTCAACACAGAACAACACTATGGCCGCGACGAGTGCCGTTGCCAGCGATGCCAGTCCTATGTGGCGCAGCTTCATGACATGACAATGACGGGTTAATATTCAAATACGCCGTACTGTGATTTGATAGTCAGGCGTTTCCCTTCGGATGCAGCCTCCACACGTCCTACAATGCGGGCATCGATGCCAAATGACTGCGCTGTCTCGATGACCGACTGTGCGTACTCCTGAGGCAGGTAAACTTCAAAGCGGTGTCCCATGTTGAAGACCTTGTACATCTCTTTCCAGTCCGTGCCACTCTCGCTATGAATAAGCTCAAAGAGCGGCGGTATCGGGAACAGATTGTCCTTGACAACCTGCATCCCTTCGCCAATGAAATGCAGTATCTTGGTCTGTGCACCGCCTGAACAATGGACCATGCCGTGGATGTGGCAACGCATCTTCTTGAGCAGTGCGGTGATGACGGGAGCGTAGGTGCGTGTGGGGGAGAGGACGAGCCTTCCTGCGTCGAGGGGTGAGCCTTCAACAGCATCAGTCAACAAACGTGAACCGGAATAAATCAGATCTTCCGGCACGTTGAGGTCGCAGCTTTCGGGATATTTCTCCTTCAGATATTTGGCAAACACGTCATGGCGAGCAGATGTCAGTCCGTTGCTGCCCATTCCGCCGTTGTATTCCTTTTCATAATTTGCCTTACCGAATGACGCAAGCCCGACTATTACGTCACCGGGAGCGATGTTGGCGTTGTCGATAACATCCTCACGGCGCATACGGCAGGTAACTGTGCTGTCAACGATTATGGTGCGCACCAGGTCGCCCACGTCGGCAGTCTCGCCGCCGGTGCTGTAGATATTCACTCCCTGTCCGCGCAGCTCCTCCAGCAGTTCCTCAGTACCATTGATTATGGCGGAAATCACTTCACCCGGTATGAGCAGCTTGTTGCGTCCTATGGTGGAACTCAACAGTATACTGTCTGTCGCGCCCACGCACAGCAAGTCGTCGATGTTCATGATGAGCGCATCCTGTGCTATCCCTTTCCATACGGACAGGTCGCCTGTCTCGCGCCAGTACAGGTAGGCGAGGCTCGATTTTGTGCCGGCGCCGTCGGCGTGCATTATGTTGCAGTACTCCGGGTCTCCGCCGAGTATGTCGGGGATAATCTTGCAGAAAGCCTTCGGGAAGATGCCCTTGTCAACATTCTTGATAGCGGCGTGCACATCCTCTTTGGAGGCGGAAACGCCACGGCGGTCATATCTGTTGGATTCCATGTATTAGGTCGTATTATCTTGATATTCAATAGCGTCAACAGAGAACATCGGTTGCTGGCAGCTATGAGGGGAAACCCTGATGCTGACAGTGACCTCTGCGAGCCTCTGCATACTGATTGCAAAGATAATGTTTTTTGCCGTACCTCACGCTCCTTCTGACTGAAAAAACGCACTTGCTGTGCACGGCGGTGGTCAGTCTGCGGTGTAGTAGTGCTGCAGGTAACAGCGTGCGATGAAATCTGCGTTGTCAGCGACAAGTCTCGTGTCATCGCTGCCGGGGAATGTCGCGTCAGGCAGCCAGCCGTTGTCAAGGCAGTAGACAAGCAGGTCGCGTGGGCAAAGTCCGCGCACTGTGAGCAGGTCAATGGCGTGCTGGCGTGCGTATTGACGGTCGTATGACGAGTTTTGCGGCGCAGCTATGCATCGGCTCACGTTGCGGGCCACGAGCATTCCTTTGTCGGGGTTGACGAGCAGCACAAAGTCCTTGTCGTTTTGCAGCTGCGGCAGGTGCTTTTCTTCTTTGTCCCAGCCGAGAGCGTCGATAAGGAAGCTGTTAAGGTCGTCATAACCAGAGATGAAGCGTATCGGCGAGCCGTCGTTTGCAGCGATGAACGAGTCATAGTACGGATGCCTGGGCTTTTCCTCGTCAGACGGCTGGCGGCGCGGCTGGCGAGGCAGTTTTCCCTCAGCCACGAGCGACACCCAGTGCGACAGGTGCAGCGCAAGCGGCCCTGTGGGATGCTCGCTCATGGACTGTTCTAAGGCTTCGCGAATTGCCTCGATGTCGCCGCCCTTTGTCTCGGGGCGGTTGAGTATGCCGGAGAGTGTAAGGGCGTATGCCGGAGTGAGCAGCCATGAGTGCATGAAGAGCCAGTTGCCGAGAGAGAAAAGCGTTTCCTGATCGCCCGGGTCGTGCATCTCAAGCTCCCGACCGAACACATACCCTTCGGGCATTGGAGCGTTGTCATATTCGCTTTCGAGTATTTCGTAGAGCATCTGCGCGAGCTGACGGATATTGCAGTCCAGCGGATAGGTGCGCCGCTGCTTGTCGGAGTACATCGAGGTGGCATACCATAGCATGAACTGCACGTCAGCGAAGTTCAGCTCATAGTCCATATAATCGTCACCGACCTCAAAGAAGGGGAGTGTACGCCTATACATGGCGCGGTTGCGGTCGATGAAAGAACGCCACAGCCCGGCATCGCATATAACGTCCTGATAATAGCCAGTCAACGCGAGACAAGCGCGTTCGATGACGGAGGTGTGGTACGTTTCGAGCAACCGCGACTGCACGGCCGTGTCTATTAGGCGGCAGCACAGGTCGTAGTAATAGCGGTCTGTGGGCTGCTGCTCGGGGTATGAGGGTTGGCGGAGGAGAAATTGCTGGAATGAAAGCTGTGCCATGGCTGTGTTATTTATCGGGAGAGGAGATGAAGTCGTTCTGAGCGGGGTCGAAGGCGATGCCCGGCGTGTCGAAAAGCAGGTCGATGTCGCCTCTGTTGATGATTTCCTGCGGCGAGCCTGTGATGAAGCGGCGGTCTGATGTGAGCATCCATATCATGTCCGTCATACGCAGAGCCTGGGCTATGTCGTGCGAACTGAACAGGATAGCGCAGCCGCTGCTGTGGCAAAGGTCGGAGACGAGACGGAGTATCTCGATGCGAGCCGACACGTCGAGAAAAGAGAATGGCTCGTCGAGGATGATGACCTGCGTGTCCTGTGCCAATGCTCGCGCAATGAGCGCTTTCTGCCGCTCGCCATCGGACAGGCAAGCGACATACTCGTCGCGTTTGTAGTCTATGCCTACTTGTTGAATCGCCTTGTCAACAGCAGCTCTGTCTTCATCTCCAAGCCTTCCGAGCGGCCCGGTGTGCGGGTCGCGGCCGAGGCTTACAAGTTCGCGCACGGTGAGCGCGCCCACCTGCAACGGATCTGTGGTGACAACGGCTACCATTGAGGCAAGCTGCCTGCGAGTCCACGAGGGGAGAGGCTTTCCGGCGAGTGTCACCTGCCCTGAAATCGGAGGCAGCTCGGAGGTGAGCGTGCGTATCAGCGTAGACTTGCCGACACCGTTCTTGCCGACGAGGGCAACTAACTGCCCGGGCATCAGCGAGAAGTCGAGATGTTCGAGTATAGCCTTGCGGCGGTAGCCTACGGAGAGACCATGCGCTTGTATGACAGGTGTCGTCTGCATCAGTTGAAGTATTTTAGCCGTCGGGCATTTACCATTATGTAAATGATTACGGGGACACCGGCAATGGGGGTGATGGCATTGATAGGTATCACCCCGTTGTGCGAGGGCAGCACACTCACGAGTGCGCACAGAAGCGAAACGGCTGCACCGACAACCAGACACGCCGGTATGAGCGTGAAATGGTTTGAAGTGCTGAAAGCCATTCGGCATACGTGAGGCACTATCAGTCCGATGAACCCGATAGGGCCGCAGTAGGCTGTGACAACGGCGGTGATGATGCCAGAGAGCAACAGAACAGCTGTGCGTAACCGTGTAACGCGGTATCCCATCGAGGCAAGGTATCTGTCGCCGAGGAGCATGGCGTTGAGCGGCTTGGCATAGAAGACTGTGGCCGCAAGCGGCAACACAACAGCGAGAGTGAGTATGAGCGATGCCCGCAGGTCTGTGCCAGAATAGCTGCCCAATCCCCATACTACGAATGAACGCACGCTCTCTGCCGGCGCGAAAAAGTTGAGCAGCGAGATGACTGAAGAGGTCAGGTAGCTGACCATTATGCCGACGATGAGCAGCGACAGTGGGCTACGCAACATCGATGAGAATAACGAGAGAATGGCGAGTACAGCAACCGCGCCAGCCAACGCCCCCCCGATGACTCCGAATGTGCCAGCAGCCTCATGTATTGCTGGCAACGACGCAGCACAGAGCAGCACTATAGCCACCCCAAGCGACGCTCCTGTAGAGATGCCTAGTATAGAAGGACCTGCAAGAGGGTTGCGGAAGACGGTCTGAAGCATAAGCCCGGCAACAGACAAGGCTGCACCGGCGACTGCGGCAGTCAATGCCATGGGCAACCGCGACTCGAGGACGATAGTACGCCACGCCTCCTTGCTAGTGTCCTGACCGGTTATTACAGCAGTAACTTCTGAGGCTGGTATGGACACTGCGCCGCAATACAGCATAGCGGCGAAAAGAACCGCCGCTGCAGCTGCAAAGAGGATGATGAACAGTGTCCTGCGTGATGTCCTGCCACCGTCTGTCATTAGCGTGTCATTGGCTTGAAATAGTGCAGATTGCCTGTCCTGCCGGAGAAAATGGCAATATAGTCCTCCAGAAGGCGGTCAGGGTGGAAGGGCGTTTCCTCAAAGATGAATGTCGCCTGTGTGTTGCAATAGTACACGCCACCCTTGTCAACAGCCAGGAATGATGCGTATCGCGGATCCATTTTCAGCAGGGATTCACGTGACAGCTCCTCGCCGAAAACCTGGAGCAACCAGTAGTCAGCATCCTGGGCGCGGTCAAGCACCTGTTCGTATGAAAGGTTGACAGACCCGGTGGATTTGTCGTCAGCCCACGGGTAAATGCCTCCGGCATCGGCTATCATGCGGGCTTTGTAACTTGCTCCGCCAGGGACGTACCATACACCTTGATACATATTCTCCGTAAGCACCTTGGGGCGGTTGCTGCTTACGGCAACCTGTCCGCACAGGTCGGTATAGTGCTTTTCTACAGCTGCGAATATTGAGTCTGCTTTCGCACGCTCACCCGTGAGTGCGCCGATAAACTTAATCCATTCAGCACGTCCCAAAGGCGAGTTCTCGAGATTTTCTGCCATTTGTATCACCGGTATGCCGAGGCGGTCAACGCCTTTGAGGTCCGCACCTTCGTATTGGTTGACTATTATGGCCTGTGGGTTTAGGTCGATGATTTTCTCCGTTGAGGGCGAGGTTGAAGGGCCAATGTCGGTAACGGTTCCGTTGTCAATGCCGTTGAGGATAAAGGGCAACTTGAAATAAGAGGCATCGGCGACACCCTTGACACACCCGGACTGCCCCAACTCGCTCATTGCAGCAGCGTGTACTGAGGAGTATACCACAGCAGATTTTACAGGTACAGTTATGACCTGTGCCGATTTGTCGGCTGCAGGCTTCTCCTCGCCCTCGGGCAGAAGGATGAAGCGTAAAGTCACCTTGGAGGAATCCTGCGGCGAAAGTATTTCTGCCACAGTGTAGCCGTCATGGTCATACATACGCAGCATTTTGGCATACCGCAATACATTCTTGTCACTGTCCGTGCTGGCTTTGCCAGACTTGTTGCCCGTGCAGGCGATGGCGAAAAGCATTGATGCGATAACTATCAATGCGAAGCGCAACTGTTTCATATATTGTTGATTACCGTTTGTCATAACAATGCAGTTTGCATATCACATCTATGATGCGGTCTATCTCAGGCAGTCCGACATACGGACCAGCCGGTATGCACAGCCCCGAAGCAAACAGACGTTCAGAAGTGCCGTCAGTATAAGCAGGTGCACCAGCAAACACCGGTTGCATGTGCATCGGCTTCCACAGCGGGCGACTCTCGATGTTGGCTTCGCCCAGCGCAATGCGCAGCTGCTCAGGCGAATATCCAGTTATATTACTGTCAATGAGTATATTGCACAGCCAGTAGTTGGAGTCGAAATCACCGTCAGGATTGGAGTGCAGCGAGATGCCCGGTATGTCCTTGAGCAACTCGGCATAGCGTGCGTGTACCATACGGTGATGGGCGATATGCTCGTCGAGAATGTGCATCTGTCCGCGACCGATGCCTGCGCAGATGTTGCTCAGCCGGTAATTGTAGCCAATAGTCTCATGCTGATACCAGGGGAACGGCTCGCGAGCCTGCGTGGCGAGGAACACTGCCTGTTTCTTCATCTCCACGCTGTGGCATACGAGTGCACCACCTCCAGAGGTGGTAATCATCTTGTTGCCGTTGAACGAGAGTGCTCCCATTTCGCCGAATGTGGAACACTTGCGTCCACGGTATGACGAGCCGAGTGCTTCAGCAGCATCTTCGAGGACTGGTATGCCATAGCGTGTGGCAATTGCGGTGATTTCGTCCCAGCGTGCCGGCATACCGTAGAGGTCAACGGCAATGATAGCTTTTGGATAACGCCCTGTTACCTCCTTGCGGTCGAGAATGGCCTTTTCGAGCAGGGCTGGTGACATATTCCACGTGTCAGGCTCGCTGTCAACGAATACCGGTTTTGCACCGACGTATGTTATCGGATTGGCAGAGGCAGAAAATGTCATCGACTGGCATATTACCTCATCATCGCGCCCTACGCCGAGCAGCACCAGTCCGAGATGTATGGCTGCAGTACCGGCACTCAAAGCCGCCACCTGGCAGCCTTCGCCGATGAACTGCCGCAAATCCTCCTCAAATCCGTCCACGTTAGGGCCGAGAGGGACGACCCAGTTGTCGTCAAACGCTTGCTTGATATACTCGTTCTCCCTGCCCGACATGTGGCACAGGCAGAGCAATACACGGTCGTTCATAGTTGTTTTATTTACAGTTCTCATTTGCCGAGTGCATAGTATGTGAATCCTTCGCCCTCTAGTTCTGCGCGGTCATATATGTTTCTGCCGTCAAAGACAATAGGTGAACGCATGGTCTTGGCAATTGTCTGCCATGAGGGCATACGGAACTCCTTCCACTCCGTCAGCAGCATCAGTGCATCGGCATCGATAACCGCGTCATACATGTTCTTGCAGTATGTCACTCTGTCGCCGATGCGGCGTCGGCACTCGTCCATTGCAATAGGGTCATAGACTTTGACCACCGCTCCGGCGCGTGAGAGCAAGTCAATTACGGTAAGAGCCGGGGCTTCCCGCATATCGTCGGTTTCTGGCTTGAAGGCAAGTCCCCATACGGCAACCGCCTTTCCCTTCAGCTCCGACTTGTAATGGCGTTCGAGCTTTTTGAACAACAAGGACTTTTGCTGCTCGTTTACTTCCTCGACAGCCGATAGCACCTTCATCTCGTAGCCGTACTGCTGTGCAGTCCTGATGATAGCCTTGACATCCTTGGGAAAGCACGAGCCTCCGTAGCCGCAGCCGGGGTATAGGAATTTCGTGCCTATGCGGTGGTCTGCGCCGATACCCTTGCGCACCATGTTGACGTTTGCCCCTACAAGGTCGCACAGGTTGGCGATGTCGTTCATGAAGGAGATGCGTGTCGCGAGCATGGCGTTGGCAGCATACTTTATCATCTCTGCCGAAGGTATGTCGGTAAACAGCATACGGTCAGAGGATACGAGGAACGGACGATAGAGCTTCTTCATCAACTTGGCAGCACGTTCCGAGTCTGTGCCTACCACTACGCGGTCAGGGCTCATGAAGTCCTTTATTGCCGCGCCCTCTTTGAGAAACTCAGGGTTGGAGGCAATGTCGAAATCTATGTCTGCGCCGCGCTTGGCGAGTTCCTCTGAAACGGCAGAGCGTATCAGCTTTGCAGTTCCGACAGGCACAGTGCTTTTTGTGACGATAAGCACATAGCGGCTCATCAGCCGCCCGATGTTGCGAGCCACGTCAAGCACATAGTGCAAGTCTGCGCTGCCGTCCTCGTCCGGGGGAGTGCCGACAGCAGTGAATATGACCTCCACGTCGTCAATCACATCTGCCAGATCAGTAGTGAATTTGAGTCTTCCCGACTGGTAGTTGCGCTTGACCATATCGTCGAGGCCGGGCTCGTAGATAGGCACGATGCCCTCGCGCAGGGCGGCAATCTTGCCTCTGTCTATGTCGATGCACGTCACGTCAATACCCATGTCGGCAAAGCATGTTCCCGTAACCAGGCCAACGTAGCCGGTGCCAATAATCGCTATCTTCATTCTTCCAAAAGTTTGTGCAAAGGTAATCAAAATCATACCTGTCACCAAGTGCAGACAACCGAAAAATGCACAGCGATGCCCTTTGCGGTATGGGGAATATTTGCTAATTTCGCATTTGCAATGAACTACTTGGGCAGGAAAATAGGGATAGCCGTGCTGGCAGCCGTCTGGCTGTGGCTGGCTTGGTATGCTCTGGCGGCTCTTGGCATAACCCTTGTCAGCCTGCTCATAATCATTATGTCAGGGATAATAGTATTTGTCCCTCTGTGGAAAAAGTATATACGTAATGACAAATAACGAAGTTGTCGGCAGTAGTGACATTCCGGAGATAAACTCCCCGGAGGAATTGCGCAAGTTGCCCGTTGAGGCTCTTGACGCGGTCGCAGCCGACCTGCGTGACAAGATAGTTAACACGCTCGCGGTCAATCCCGGGCATTTCGCGTCGAGCATGGGTGCTGTTGACCTTACGGTGGCGCTGCACTATGTGTTTGACACGCCGCGTGACCGCATTGTCTGGGACGTGGGGCATCAGGCATACGCGCACAAGCTGCTGACTGGCAGACGCGACCGCTTCGACACCCTCCGCACCCTTAACGGATTGAGCGGCTTCCCCAACCCCAACGAGAGCGAGTATGACACGTTCATGGCTGGGCATGCCAGCAACTCTATCTCGGCAGCTCTCGGCATGGCGATAGCCGACATGAACACCCCTGGCAACGAAGACCGCAAGACAGTCGCTGTAATAGGGGATGCTTCTATCAGCGGAGGCCTTGCCTTCGAGGGACTGAACAATGCGTCAAACAACCCGAACAACCTGCTCATCATACTCAACGACAATGACATGAGCATCGATGACAACGTCGGGGCGTTGCACCGCTACCTCACAGAGTTGACCACCTCGCCAGGCTACAACCGTTGGCGTTACAAGCTGTACACGATGCTGCGCAAGGCCGGGCTGGTCAAGGAGCGCGGACGAGGCAGGCTGCTGAGGCTCAACAATTCACTCAAAGCATTCATATCAAAGCAGCAGAACATTTTCGAAGGGCTAAACATACGCTATTTCGGTCCAATAAACGGCCATGACATACCCCGGTTGGTGCGCGTATTGCGTGAAATAAAAGATATGGAAGGCCCGCGATTGCTGCATATACGCACTGTCAAAGGGAAGGGCTTTGCCGAGGCGGAGAAGAACCCGGCTGTGTGGCATGCACCAGGCAAGTTCAACCCCGAGACTGGTGAACGGCTAAAGAAAACAGGCTCTGACTCACCTTTGCTATGGCAACAGGTATTCGGCAAGACGCTCGTGGAACTGGCTGATACTGATGACCGCGTAATGGGCATCACTGCTGCTATGCCGTCTGGCACTTCCATGTCTGAACTGCTTGCCCGCTACCCTAAACGCGCTTTCGACGTGGGCATATCCGAGGGACACGCCGTAACATTCGCCGGGGGCCTCGCTGCTGCGGGCATGCGCCCGTTTGTAGCGATATACTCCTCGTTTCTGCAACGCGCATACGACAACATAATCCATGACGTGTGCCTGCAAGGGTTACCCGTGACTTTCTGCATAGACCGCGCTGGCGTGGTAGGGGAGGACGGTGTGACACACCACGGCCTCTTTGACCTCTGTTACCTCAGCTGCATACCCGGCATGAAGATCGCCTCGCCTATGGATGAACAGACCCTTCGCAACCTAATGTACACCTCACTGCAACAGAACGGCCCTATCGCCATACGATACCCGCGTGGAGCTGCCACAACTCCAGACTGGAAGACTCCCATGAAGGAGATAGAGCCTGGAAAAGGGCGGCTTGTGGCTGGCGACGGCAACGCTGAGATTGCGGTACTGACAATAGGCCCGGCTGGCAACGATGCCGTCAAGGCTCGCGAACAGCTTGACGCCAAGGGCATTGCCGTTGACGTGTATGACATGATATGGCTCAAGCCGCTCGATACGGCACTCATAGACAGCCTCGTTCCAGCCCACCGGCACATCATAACTGTTGAGGACGGCGCAATTAGCGGAGGTCTCGGCGCGGCTGTCCGCCGTTATGTTGATGAACACCGCCTCTCAATGGACGTTGAAATGTTGGGCGTAGGGGACAATTGGGTTCATCATGCCACAGTTGCGCAGCTCAAACGTATGTGCGGCTATGACGTGCAGGGCATAGTGGAAGCTGTGGAACGTGTTAACGACTTGAAGCAATGAAAATCATAATAGCTGGTGCTGGAGAGGTAGGAACACATCTTGCAAAGATGCTGTCAAACGAGAATCAGGACATAATCCTGATAGACAGCAATCAACAGCAGCTTGACATTATCGACTCGAACTACAACCTGATGACGTGGAACGGCTCTACGTCATCGCTCGAGACGATGCGAGACATGGGTATTGCCGACACTGACCTGTACATTGCAGTAACGCCTTACGAAACTCGCAACATAACAGCATGTTCCATAGCCAAGAAACTAGGGGCTGGCAAGACTGTTGCCCGTATCGACAATGCCGAGTTTCTCGCTCCGCACAACAAGTCTGTGCTGAAACAGATTGGCGTGGACGTGCTCATCTACCCGGAGTTTCTCGCCGCCAAGGAAATCTACAAGTCGCTGCAACACAACTGGGCACGGTACTGGGGTGAACTCCATGACGGCGAGCTGCTGCTCATTGGCGTAAGGCTTCGCACCAACTGCCAACTCGTTGGACTGAAACTGTGCAACCTCCCCGGAGACATACACAATTTCCATATAGTGGCGATAAAGCGCAACAACGAGACTATCGTGCCTCGAGGCAATGACGAGATACTCGCTGGCGACATGCTGTATTTCATCACCACGCCTCCGTTTGTCGAACAGGTCCGCACACTTTGCGGCAAGACCAAACGCGCCATCAAGAGGCTCATGATCATGGGCGGAAGTCCTATTGCTGTACGCTTCGCCTTGCAGTATCATGACAAGTTCCATATCAAGATAATCGACCTCAACCGCGAGCATTGCGAATGGATGGCGACACAGCTGCCTGACTGCGAGATAGTCTGCGGCGACGGCCGCGACGTGGATGTGCTGAAAGAGAACAACATGTACCAATATGATGCTTTTCTCGCTCTCACGGAGTCATCTGAAACAAACATCCTCGCTTGCCTGACCGCCAAGGAGTTCGGCGTGCCGAAGACTATTGCTGACGTGGAAAACCTGCAGTTCATCAGCCTTGCCGAAAACCTGAACATCGGCACGACTATCAATAAGAAGCTGCAAGCTTCGAGCTACATATTCCAGTTCCTGCTCGATGCAGACGAACAGAACGCCAAGTGCCTGTCGCTTGCCAATGCCGATGCCGCAGAGTTGCAAGTGCAGCCCAACGCCCGTATAACACGTGAGCCTGTCAAGCGGCTCAACTTGCCACGTGAGATGACACTTGCAGCAATGGTGCGTGACGGCAAGTGCTACCTCATCAACGGCGATACCCACATACAGGAGGGTGACTATGTGGTAGTTTTCTGTCTGCATGGGTTCATACACAAGATAGAAAAATGGTTCCTCTGACACAGTGAACATACAAATAGTGCGGCGATGCTTGTAAAATATTCATTCATAAACTTCAAGATGCTGTTAAAGGTGCTGGGGTTCCTGCTCCTTATAGAGGCTGCGTTTATGGTGATACCTATCGTTGTCAGCCTGTGCTATGCCGAAAGCGATGTGCTTCAACTGCTCATCAGCTGCGGCATAATGCTATTGGCAGGCGGGGGGCTGGTCAGGCTGCGTCCGCGCAACCGAGAGATGCGCAAACGTGAGGCGATTCTGCTCACCGGACTTACATGGGTAGTTCTGTCGTTGTTCGGCCTTGTGCCGTTCATGATCTGCAGCCCCCACATGACGCTCACGGATGCGTTCTTCGAGACCATGAGCGGGTTCACCACCACCGGGGCGTCGTTGCTAGACTTCTCGCACGACGTTTCGCACGGCATACTGATATGGCGAAGCGTGATACAGTGGATCGGCGGCATGGGAATAATCCTGTTCACACTTGCCGTTGTGCCGATGCTCAACTATCAGGGGGGCATACAGCTGTTCAATGCTGAAGTGACCGGCATAACCCAGAACAAGCTGCGCCCTCGTGTCAGCAATACCGCCAAGAGCCTGTGGCTTGTATACCTGTGCCTTACGATTGCTGTAGTGGTATTTCTGTCGTTTTCCGACATGAACTTCTTTGATGCATTCTGTTTCGGGCTCTCGACCATGTCAACGGGAGGGTTTGCCACTCCTGAAATGACCGCTGTTGCCGAAAACAGCCTGTATGTGCGCGTAGTGGTAGTCCTGTTCATGTTCCTTGGCGGTGTCAACTTCTCAATACTTTACCGCACAGCATTGGGCGAGTTCCGCTACGCTATTCGCAATGATGCGTTGAAATGGTATGTAGGCATGGTGTTGGTAGCATACGCGATATTGTGCATAAACCTGGTGCTGAAAGGTATGGTGCATAATGTTGGCGACCTGACCATCGACCCGCTGTTCCAGTCGGTGAGCATAATCTCGTCAACAGGATTTACCGAGCCGGATTTCGCGCAGTGGGGGCCGATGGCTGTCATTATCATGGTGCTGATGATGTTTACCGGAGCTTGTGCCGGAAGCACGTCTGGAGGTGCGAAGCTCGACCGCATCATCGTGCTTGT
>CAKUKR010000038.1 GCA_934663645.1 uncultured Muribaculaceae bacterium
TCGCTTTTCATGACGCTAAGTTACTCATTCATTCCCAAACTCCACATACTTTACCCATACTATATGTTACAGAGCCAGAATTGCCTTGTTTTATGCAAGAGCCAAGGCTCTGAAGTATAAACACGCCTATGGTTGGGATGATGCTATCCGTGATGCGATTTTGGCGATAGGTGATATGAATTTGAGTCCTTCCGACTCCACAAAGGAAAAGTGGCTGAGGTTGGGCTATGATACAGCCAAGAACACCAGAGAGTGGGGATTTGCATATAAACTCAAAGCCGTTGGCAGAAGCGGCAATGATATCTTATGTACGATGACAATTTATGATACGGACAAGTGCCAAAATCTGAAAGTCCCGTACAGCAACCGTAATCGCTTCATCCTTGATTCTGCTGCACCGACGTTATCTTCATGGGATATGGGGTATCGAATGAGAGCGCAGGAGGATGTGGATGGGCATCTGCACCTCTATAAAAATCAGAAGGAAATACCCAACTGTGTATTTGACACTATAATAGAGAATTTCAAGGAGCGAGAAAACGGAGAGATATCAGCTATTGTAGTGTGCAATGACAAGTGGTACAAGATTGTCAACAATGATACTCGTCCGCAAATGCTTGCAATGGAATCGTTGATAAGGAGAATAGCGAGACGGGTTGTATCAGAACTGCGCAGAAGGTTTGGCAGGAAAAGTCTTGTCGGCTAAATGACGGTCCCAACGCTTAGCCGGCTTTTCGGCTGATTGGACTTAGAGGCTTTAAGGCCGATAGGGTCTTTAATGTAAAAGCACACATGGCGTGCCGAAGAGGACATGCCATGCGGTTATGTTATGGGAAATTTTGTGGAAAGGGTGGTGGGTCAGTCGGCGGGAGCGTCTTCGGGGTAGGTGACGGTGATTTCGTAGCCGTCGCTGTTGACCTCGAAGTTGCGAGACAGGATTATCCCATCGTTGTCGAGGAAATATCGGCCGAGGTTGTCGATGTTGAATGTCGCGGCGAAGTCAAATTCGTATAGGCCGGTTTGCTCGAGGGCATCTGTCGTTCGCGAGAAACTAACCCATGTGCGTGTCAAGATGCCCATGTGGTACTCTTCGTTGGTTGAGGGCACGAAACTTTCTTTGGCCTTCTGTGTGACGTAGTATTTCCCTTTCATGGGGTATGCATCGCATACTACTTCATGGTTGTATACCTTGTTGCCAATGGGGTAGACTGCTTCAGGCTTGCCGTCGCAGGCGATGTGCAGCTCCATGTCGGTCGCCTCGAACTGGTCATCAGTGGAGGTGATCTGGATGTTGAAGCTGGCGGATGTGATTTTCTTTGGCTCGGGTTGCGGCTCGGGCTTCTCGTCGGAGCAGGAGGTAAAGCCCGGGAGCAGTGTGAGTGCGGCAGCGGCGAGCAAACCGTATCTCAGAGTCTTCATGGTGGTAGTTTTTTGTGTTTGTAAATGTTAGTTATATCTGTTGCAAAGTTAGATGAAATATCTGAGACTGCCAAATGCCGTATGTGCTGCGGGGGGAAATGTCATTTTTGCATCTGGGCCAGGCCCCATTGTATCATCTCGCGGAGTATGGGTATGAACGAGTCTCCTTTTTCGGTTATGGAGTATTCCACTTTCGGGGGTACAGACGGATAGAGCGTGCGGCATATCATGCCGTCAGCCGTGAGTGTTTTCAGCGTGGCACTGAGCACTTTCGGCGAGATGTCGGGCAGGGCGTGGGCTATCTCGTTGAAGCGCAGGCAGCGGGTCTCGCCGAGCATGGCGAGGACGAGCAGCCCCCATTTTGTGCTGAAGTGGGATATGACGTTGCGGATTGGGCATCCGCCTGTCCCGGAAAATTTTTTCAGTTTGTCGTTCATTTTTTCTTGCTGACAATCAGTGTTTGCTACTTGGAAGTAAGCAGGTTACCTGCGGGTAACCTCTTGCAAGTGTCGTGTGGAGGGAGTAACTTTGCACTATCAAAAGGTTATCTGATAACCTTGGCAAAGTTAATATATAATCTGAAATAACGCAAGTCATGAGCGAATTGAAGAAACTGAATGAGGGAGCGAAGTTCTCCCACGGAACAGTCGGAAACCTCGGCGAGTTTGCTGGCAAGGTGTTTGTCAAGGATGTCCTTGGCGAGACATCGTGTGAAATCTCCTTCGGCACGCTTGCCCCGGGCGAGGCGGTGCCGTTCTTCCACAGCCACAAGGAGAATGAGGAGAACTATATCGTGCTGTCGGGCAAAGGCGCGTTTCAGGTCGATGACGACGTGTTCGCCGTCGGCGAGGGCTCTGTGGTGCGCGTGGCCACGGGTTGTGACCGCAACATCAAGAACACTGCTGAAAGCGGCAACCTGACGTATATCTGCATACAGGCACGCGAGGGCAGTCTGGGCGGCTACACGATGACGGACGCTGTGGTTACGGAGCGCAAGTCGCTGCTGTGATACTCCGTGTTTGAAGATTTGTAAGTGTGCAAATTGTTGAATTGCAATGACTTGGTTGCGGACACGGCACGCCGTGTCCCTACCTTGTCGCTGTGTGTCAGCTGACCATTTTCAGCCCGACAATGGAGATGATGAGGGTGGTGATGAATACCAGCCTCCAGAGCGTCGCTGGCTCGTGAAGGAACAGTATGCCGACGATGACTGTGCCGACTGCGCCTATCCCGGTCCATACGGGGTAGGCCGTTCCTATGGGTATGGTCTGCACGGCCTTGGCGAGCAGCGTCATGCTCAGCGCGAGCGACAGTAGGAAGCCGCCTATCCAAAGCCAGTATTCAGTGCCGGCAGCTTCTTTGGCCTTGCCGAGGCAGAATGCGAAGCCGGTCTCGAACAGTCCGGCGATTATGAGAATTATCCAGTTCATAGCGTGGCGTAGAGGGCTTCGGCTATCTGCCAGTCGAGGGGCGTGTCGAGATCCACGCTCCTTGCTGCATCCATTGGCGAGGGTATGCGTTTCGGGAAGTCTGACATCGGCATACGGCGCAGCGAGGCGGTTGTGATGACGTACACTGCACCGTTGTATTCCCACACTTTGGGCGCGTCCTGCCGGCGTGTGAAACGGCCGTCGCCTTTCGAGATGTGCAGACAGCCGTCGGCATCTGTCTCGTATGCGTTGTAGTATGGGTTTGTGGCGGCCTCTTTGACCGACACTACCATGTC
The DNA here is from genome assembly GCA_934663645.1 of uncultured Muribaculaceae bacterium. Classification (GTDB taxonomy): domain Bacteria; phylum Bacteroidota; class Bacteroidia; order Bacteroidales; family Muribaculaceae; genus Lepagella. The sequence continues at coordinate 3,146 of CAKUKR010000038.1, forward strand.
TATTTCAGGGGTCCACAGGTCTATGGCAGCGCGGATGTCCTCGATGCGGCGCAGCGGCGAGGTGGCTTGCAGCAGCACCATGCGCTGGTAGTCGATGCCGCGGTCGCGGTAGAAGTCGAGTGCATGGAGCAGCACCCCGTATGTGCCGGCAGAGTCTGTGGCAAGGCTTGCCGGGCGCATGAACGGCACGTCCAGCCCATAGCCGCGCACCGTCTGCGCTATCTCTTCGGAATCTGTTGAGACGCAGATGTCGGCAGCGTCGGCAAAGGCGCGTGCATGGTCTATGGAGTGGCATATCAGCGGCTTGCCGGCAAATGGCTTGATGTTTTTGCCCGGGATGCCCTTGCTGCCGCCTCGCGCGGGTATGATGAACAGGGTGCGTATGTTGTCAGAGGTCATAGAAACGCTTTACGGGGTATGGTGTGAAATGTGTGGAGAGAATGGTGTCGGTCATCAGCGCGAGCGTGTTGGGGCGTGCATACGGGTTGTCGCATGTTGCGGCTAGGGCTTTTGTCTCGGGCGAGAGTGCAGCCCTCAGCCCGGCGGCAATCTCGTTGGCGGTCTCGCCGCAGCGTATCACCGATGCCGCGTGTGTCCTGCCGTCCTGCCGGTGGCCGATGTCGAGCGTAGGTATGCCCATGGACGGCACTTCCACTATCCCGCCCGAACTGTTTCCGACCACAGCCTCGACGTGGCGCAGAGCCGAGAGGTATCTCACTCTGCCGAGCGAGGGGATGGCGTGCGCTCGCTTCGGGTTGCGCCTTACATAGTCCTCTATCAAGGCTATGAGCGGAGTCGGGTCAACGTCGTTGTTGGGGTATGTGAACAGGATATTCCTGTCGGGAAACCGGTCGAGAGCCGCGAGCAGGTTGCCGTACTGCTCTTCGGGCGGCAGCGCGGAGAGGGTGGCTGCGTGGAGGGTGACGAGAAGCGTGTTGCTGCTAAGGGCGAAGCCGAGCGACTGTTCGAGGCTTGCGAGTGACATCGGCTTGACATTCATAATGTTATGTATGCCTATAGCCCCGGTGGAGACAACTCGCTGCGGGTCTTCCCCCATCTGGACGATGCGCTGCCTGTACTGTTCAGTCTCGGTGAGGTGGAGGTATGCCATTTTTGTTATGGCATGGCGGAAGCAGTCGTCAAACGCGCCGTAGCTGACTGCGCCGCCTGCGATGTGCACTATCGGCACTCCGGCGAGTACGGCAGCCTGTGCCACGCCTGTCATCTCAAACCTGTCGCCGAGTATTACAATGGCATCAGGCTTGACCTGCGACAGCAGCTTGTGGAAGCCGGTGATGCAGCCGGCGGCAATGGCGGCATGGTCGCCCGACACCGGTATTCTGACCGGCTTGAAGCCGTCAGCCTCGATTTCGGAGACGGTCATGCCAGTCTGCGGCAGCAGGTGCATATTGGTTGCAGCGACGGTTATTTCCGCGCCACGGCGTTGCAGTTCGGCAGCGACTGGAGACAGCAGCCCCCAGTCGGCGCGAGTGCTTGAGGCAATGACGATATGCAACCCTCTGTCTGTCATAGCGTGATGAGGGAGTCGTATGGGAAGTCGGCGACAGCGGCAGTGCCGACCACCTCGTCCCAGCGCATCGGGGAAATGCCGTTGCCCGGCCGCTTGACGGTAATGTTCTCCTCGGAGAGTATCTCGCCACGGCGTATGTCGCGGGCGGCGACGATGCTTTTGCGGGCTATTGGCATATTCTTGCTTTCCGACGCTGACACCACCTTTTCGGCAGAGCCGAGAGCCTGTTCGATGTTGCGTATTGCGGCTACCATGGCTTTCAGTTCGCCGGGTTCGAGCGAGGCCTTGTGGTCAGGGCCGGGGAGTGAGCGGTCGAGCGTGAAATGCTTCTCGATGACGTGTGCGCCGCGAGCCACGGCTGCAACGGGCACTTCAATGCCGACGGTGTGGTCGGAATATCCGGTGCGCACGCCGAGCCGCTCGGCTATGGTGTCCATGGCGCGTAGGTTGACGTCGCAGAAAGGAGTGGGGTACTCCGTGTTGCAGTGCAGCACCGTAATCTGGTCACGAGAGAGAGAGGACTGCGAGGGGTATTTTGCGGATGTCCCGGTCAGTATCTCTATAGCCGTCTCTATTTCGTCGAGGGTGGACATGCCGGTTGACATGATGACGGGTATCCCCTTGGCGGCGATGCGGCGCAGGTAGGGGAGGTTGGTTATCTCTCCAGAGGGTATCTTGAAGTAGTCCTGCCCGAGGTCTGCGAGGAAATCGACGGAAACGAGGTCGAAGGGGGTGCTCATGAAGCCGATGCCGACCTGGCGGCACAGCTCTTTTAGCTCAATGTAGTCATTCAGCGGCAGGTGTATGGCGCGGCACATGTCGAGCTGCGACTCATCGCTGCCGGTGGTGGATTTCTGGTACTCAGCCTTGTCGGCAATGGAGGATATGACGAGTTCGGGCACAGCGGTCTGGAACTTGACATAGTCAGCGCCGGCCTCGTGAGCTGCCAGCACCATTTGCCGCGCCATTTCGAGCGAACCGTTGTGGTTCACCCCGGCCTCGGCGATTATGGTGACGTGTCTGCGGTCTGTGTTCATGTCGTGAGGGTGTCAACGGTTGTAGAAAATGGCCTCTTTCTGGTATCGGGCCATCACGGTGTGGTTGCTCCAGTCGTTGCAAGGCTTCACGCCCACGCCGAGCGCTTCGGAGAGTATGTAGTCGGGAATCGGCGCACCGGCATAGATGGAGCATATCACGCCGCCGCCGAGGCGCGGGTTTATCTCCATGAGCATATAGCGGCCAGTCTTTTTGTCGTGCAGGAACTGCAGCGTCACCGGGCCGATGAAGCCGAAAGCGGCTATGACGCGGCGCGACATTTCCTCGAGCATCTCGTTGCGGCACGTCTGCGTGCGTGTCACCTCGCCGCCCATGACCTCAATGCGCAGCCTTGGGACGGCGACAAGCGTTTCGCCGGCTTGCGACACGTAGCAGTCAACGGTGTATTCCTCGGCGTTCTCTATGTATTCCTGCACGAGGTAATCTTGGAGGTTCGCGAGGTGCATGAGGTCTTCGAGGTTGTAGAACACCTTTATGCCACGCGAGGCAGAGCCGTGGCGCGGCTTGGCTATCGCCGGCATTTCGGCGTTGATGACGGAGTATGTCTTGGGTATGTCGATCTTCTTGTCACGGAACGCCTTGGCGGCTTCCACCTTGTCAAACATCTGCTTGGCGATGTCGAAGTCGCTGACCGGGATGAACACTTCCGGAAGGGCCTCACGGCATTTGGCGGCTATCTCTATAGCGCCGTCCACAAACGGCAGTATTATGTCTACTGAATGTTCCTCAGCCACGCGGGTTATGTCTGCGACCACGTCCGGGTCGCTCCATTTCAGCCCGACGATTACCTGTCCGACTACTGCTATGGGCACTTGCGACATGAGCTCGTAGCTGAGTATTCGCACGTCATAGCCGAGGCGTTGCCCGCTCTTGATGAGCAGCTCCGCCATAGAGACGCGGCGTGCGCCTCCCAGCATGAGCACTGTGAGTCTGTTCTGCTTCATTTATCTGTTGTAGATGTCTGATTTGTACATTTTCAGGTTGTCCGGGTTGAGAAACCATTCCACGGTCTTCTCGAGGCCCGAGCGCAGCGAGTATTCCGGCTGCCAGCCGGTGAGGCGGCGTATCTTGCCGTTTGCGCCGTGGAGGCGGAACACCTCGCTTTTTGCCGGGCGCAGCCGCTGCGGGTCTGTCACCCAATTCACGTCGGCAGCCATGATGTCGGCAATGGTCTGTAGCGTCTCCGCCATTGACACTTCCGTGTTGGTGGCGATGTTGATCTCTTCCCCCTCAACGCCGTCAGCGACGGCTATGGCGGCAAACCCGCGCACGGTGTCGCGCACATAGTTGAAATCGCGTGTCGGGGTGAGGTCGCCCACCTTAATCTCGCGTGCGCCGTTGGCTATTTGCGAGATGATTGTGGGGATTATGGCGCGGGCCGACTGGCGCGGGCCGTAGGTGTTGAACGGACGGACTATCGCCACCGGCAGCCCGAAAGCGTTGTAGAAGCTCTTGGCTATGGCGTCCGCGCCAATTTTCGTGGCGGAATATGGCGACTGCGGCTGGCGAGGATGCTCCTCGTCAATGGGAACGTATTTCGCTGTGCCGTAGACCTCGGAGGTGGAGGTGACGAGCAGGCGGCTCACGCCCGCGTCAAGCGATGCCTGGCATATATTGAGCGTCCCCTTGATGTTGGTGTCAACATAGCTGTCCGGGGCTATGTAGCTGTACGGTATGGCGATGAGAGCTGCCAGGTGGAACACCGTGTCGCACCCCTTGGCTATCTCGCGGCAGAAATTGTTGTCGCGCACGTCGCCGCACACCACCTCGAGGTTGGGGTGATGCACCTGTTCCAGCCACCCCCAGTTGTTGAATGAGTTGTACTGCGACAGGGCGCGGACATGGCATCCGCGTTCCAGCATCAGCTCTGTCAGGTGACTGCCGATGAAACCGTCGGCGCCGGTTATGAGTATGTTTTTGTTGTCCATGATAGTCGTGTTACCATTTGCGGAAATAGTATATCGTCTCGCCGCCGCTGCCGGGGGCATAGCGCAGGGTCATGCGGCTGCCGTCGAGCTGCAGCACGTCAAGCGAGCATTGCCTCGGCAGTCCCAGCAGCGGTGCGCCGTAGCCGCCGGTGTCGGGGAAGTCGATGCTTAGGCGGTCGTCAGTCATGCTGAAATTGCCGAACCGCTGGTCGTTGTAGTGGCGGTCGTCCACGCTGAACATCTGAATGGTGGTGGACTGGAAGCACCAGTAGATGGTGTATTGGGCCGAGGGGGTATACTCCACGTCGCCGCCCTCGACCTGTGTGAGCTGCCACAGCCCGAACACCGGGCCTATGTCGCCGTTGTTGTGTGTGCATGATGCGAGAAGAAGCAGGGGCGACAGCAATGCCGCGAGGATGATGCGGCTGAGTACGGGCTTGCGTCCGGCGGCGGTTGTATTGTTCATCGTTTGTTGCGTTTGAAGGTGAGAGAGCCGGAGTATTGCACGCTGATGCTTGCCCCGGTATTGTTGCCGTACAGCTTGCCGTGGTCAAAGGCGAATGCCCCGGTCAGCGAAAGCCCTGGCACGGACGGCACTTGCCATGTCGCCTCAGCCATCATCGACGTGTCGTGGCGGCGGTGGGGGAGCGGTATGAACGGCGTGCCCCACGATGTGCGGTGCGACACGAGCAGACGGTATTGCCACCCCGGCGCGGGCGTGCCGCCGATGCCGATGTGGAAACCGCGCAGCCGGTTGGCGGTGTAGCGCGGATAGCCGTCCAGGTTGTATGCCGGCGACATCACGAAGGGCGAGCCTATCGACATGCCGTAGTTTGACCAGCCGTCATACAGGTAATTGTTATAGTAGTCGTCTGCGCCGGTGGCCTCGTTGGGTATGCTCGTGCCGGGGAAATCACCGGGAGCCCAGTGCATAGGGCCGCTCTGGTTGGTGAAGTCGATGTATTCGGCCACCACGTTGTCAACTATCCCCGGCTGCGCAGCCTCGTATTCCACGCCCCAGATGCCGTCCCAGCCGTTCAGCTTGCCGATGCCGCTGCCGTCCTCCCAGGGGAACTGGCAGTATGCCGACAGCGTCGCGCCGGAGCGCAGACGGTAGCGCAGCCGCACGTCCCACGCGCCGACATGGTTGCCGTCGTAGAAGTCCGACCCCTCGCCGCGTGTGGGCAGGAAGGACTTGATGAACTGGCTGAAGCCTGACTTGATGTGTGTGGACGATATTTCCTCCCCCTTGAGGTATTTCTTGTTAGTCCCGCCGAATTGCACTGCGTGCTGCATGCCTACGGTTGCTGTGAACGGCTGGTGTCCACCTACACGCAGGTAGAGACTTTTGTGGTGAAACCATGCGCCGGTAGTGGTGAAATAGTTGTAGCGGTTGTACTGGTCTTCTATCCAGCCGCCGTCGATGAACTTGCCGTAGGCCAGCTCGCCGCGCACCTGCAGCCAGCCGTTGGTGAGCGGCACGTCCTGAAAGTCGATGAAGCCGGCGCGTACCTGCGGTATCGGCCGCGCGTTTACGCTCAGCACATAGTCGCCGCTGCCGAGACGGCTGTTGTGCAGCCCACGGTCGTACCGCTTCATGCCGGCAGTCACAAACAGCGACCTCCATTTGACCTCGCCCCACAGCTGTTGCAGGCAGATGTAGCCCGAAGTCACGCCGTGCTTGTAGTCCGTGCCTGTTTCCGGGTCATAGCGCAGGTAGTCTATCGGCGACACGTAGCCGGCCATGAGGTCAGCGCCGAAACCGTAGCTGAACCGTGTGCTGTCAGACATCTGCCGGCATGCAGCGGCGCGGGCGTATGCCGTGCAGGGCGACACGCCGCTTATTCCGTCATGGCCTGATGCCATGTAATAGGGGGCGAAATCGCCGCCGCCCGCCCCGGCATGAACCTCCGTTTTCCACTGCAGCGACAGCGGCTCTGCCGCAAGTGCCGGCACTGCCCGGAGAGCCGCTGCCAGCAGCGCTGTTGTTATGGTCAGGCGTCTAAGCATTGGTATGTATCTATGTGGCGTTGTTTCTTGGCCTCGAATATCTCTGAAATCTTGAAGAAGATGCCGCTTTCCTCCACGTTGCCGAACTCGCGGTTGATCGCCGTGCCGAACATGCGCATCGTCGGCGAGAGGGTCATGTATGCGTTGACCAGCGGCGGTATGTTGAAGCCGCAGGAGCGTATCGCGTGGTTGAGCTGCTTGTAGTCCTCCTTGAACGACTTGCCGCGTATTATCTCGCGTATCTTCGCCATGTCCGGCGAGGTCTGCAGCGGCTCTATCGGGCGCACCAGGCAGTCCGGGTCGGGAAAATGCGTGTTTAGGAAATACAGCAGCAGGTCGCGGCACTCCGCGTTGTACGTCGGGTACATAGTCACCTTGCCGAACAGGTACTCTATCTGCGGATATACCACAGTGAGCGCGCCCAGACCGTCCCACAGGTTGTCGAGAGCGTAGATGGCTTTCGGCTTGGTGCGTGTGGACTGGTATTCCGGGGCGACAAACGAGCGTCCCAGCTCGAGGGTCACGGGCAGGTATTCGCGCAGGAACTTTTCGGAAAACCGGAACAGGTGGGAGGTGGCGATGTGGGGTGTCCCGTCCTCGTCAAACCGCATGTCTGAACCAAGTATGAAGCGGTATCCGCCGATGATTTCCTCGTCGTTGGGGTCCCATACTATCAGCTGGCGGCACGGCACGTCCATGGTGTCAAACTCGTCGATGTCACAGGCGCGGCCCGTCCCGCCTCCGCCTCCACGGAACGCGAGTTCGCGCAGCCGTCCTATTTCGCGCATGGTTGTCGGCTGGTGGTGGGCATCGATGATGTATATCTGGTTGCCACCCTTGTTCGACTCGCGCAAAAGGCATTCGTGTGTCAGCTCGCGCTTTATAGCGGACCTGTCTACTCTGTCTATTATTTTTTCCATACGGTCAACGCGCTTTGTTGAGGCGCACTAATGCGTGTGCAACCGCAAAGTTAATAAAAAATGCACACGCCCGCAAATCCGCCCCTCCGCCCCCACACGGTTGTATGGCCAACGGTTTCACGTAGACGCTTTGTGACAGCACTATTAGCCTTGGATGACGGTGATGCCGGGGTTGATTGCGAGCAGCTGGCTGACGAAGGCTTCCCGGTCGCGTGGGGAAATTTCAACGGGGATGGCGCTGCGGGTCACGCTGCGGTCCCTGAAACGTATCGCTATGCGGCGCGTGGACAGTGCCGGCCCGGCGAGGAAGCCGCGAACATACCTGACCTCCCTGATTTTCACGACAGGCATACGGGTCGGGCGGAAAAACTGGTAGACGATGAGCGTCCCGCCCTCAATGGCATACCAGGTGCCGCGTATGGTGACTAAAAACAGCGCGGCGAGTAACGCCATGACCAGCATGAAGTCCCATTGGAAATACCACTGCTGAACGCCGATGCACGCGGCAATCACAGCTCCTGTGGCAAGCAGGATCATCGCCCACAGCCACCAGTCTATACGCGACCGGTATATCTTCTTTCCCTCTTTGTCCATGGCATTAATGTCTGTCATCCGCGAAGTTACGAAAATTTTTCCGTAGCGTTGACGGACTGGCTGCTGAAATCGACAGCCGCTGCATGGGTTTTCGGGCAGGCAGCCATGCCTGGTGTCCAAATGGCGGAACAAAATGTGTCCAAACATCGGAACGAAATCGGTCCAAATGGCGGAATGAAAACCGTCCAAATGAGGGAATTTGGATTTTTATCATTATCTTTGCAACAAAAAAGCAGATGAAGAACTATCGTCCTCGAATTGCCGATAAGTTGTTGCAGCAGAAGCTGGAAGCGGTCGGCGGAGTGCTGATACAAGGCCCGAAATGGTGCGGAAAAACCACTACGGCAGAACAGCATGCCGGCAGTGTGCTGTATATGGCAGACCCGCATAACATACAGCTGGCGCAGATAGGTGTCAAAAATTTGCTGAAAGGCAATACCCCGCGCCTTGTCGATGAGTGGCAGGTCGCGCCGCCGCTGTGGGATGCCGCGCGGTTTGAGATAGACCACCGTGGCGAACCTGGGCAGTTCATATTTACGGGGTCTGCCGTGCCAGCCGACAGAAGCGAGATCGTACACAGCGGTACAGGGCGGTTCTCATGGCTGACAATGAGAACGATGAGCCTTTTTGAATCAGGCGAGTCGTCGGGCGAAGTGTCGCTGAAAGATTTGTTTGGCGGCAAAACTGATGTGTTTGCTGAAACGGATTTGGATATTGACACCCTTGCTTATTACATCTGCCGTGGCGGCTGGCCCAATGCCATAGACCAGAAAGAAAATGTTGCGTTGTCGCGTGCTGTTGACTATCTTGACGCGGTTGTGAATACTGATATTTCCCGCGTTGACGGTGTGGAGCGTAATCCCGACCGGGCGTTGCGCATAATGCGTTCACTCGCAAGGCATCAAGGGGCGCAGGTCTCTAACAATGCGATAAGAGATGACATCACAGGCAATGAAGAGGGCGGCGCGAGCAGCGAGACAGTCGCCTCATATATATCTGCATTGAAGAACATTTTCGTGGTTGAGGATGCCCCCGCATGGAATCCTAACTTACGCTCCAAAACAGCAATACGAAGTTCTGACACGCGCTATTTCTCCGACCCTTCGATAGCAGCGTCTGCACTTGGTGTCGGGCCGCAAGACCTTGTCAGTGACCTAAATACAATGAGGTTGCTGTTCGAAACGCTGAGTGTCAGGGACTTGCGAGTATACGCCTCTGCATCGGGAGGACAGCTGTACCACTACCGCGACAAAACAGGGCTGGAGTGCGATGCCGTCTTACACTTGCGCAACGGACGGTATGGGCTTGTAGAAATCAAGCTCGGCGGGGACAGCGCGGTAGAGCATGGAGCCAAGACGCTGCTTGACCTGTCTGCCAAAATAGATACAGACAAGATGAACAGGCCCTCATTCATGATGGTGCTTGTCGGGGTCGGCAAATACGCATACATGCGCCCTGACGGCGTGTTGGTAGTGCCTGTATCGTGTCTGCGCGATTAATGCGTGCGCAGCTGTCAGTTTTATCGGCGGCGAGGGGCGAAGTTCCGACTTTTTTTGTAACTTTGCACTCATATACGACAAATACGTCTACTCACGATGATAGAGAAAATCAATTCGCTGAAAGCTGAAATACAGTCGCTCACGGCCTCGACGGCAGAGGAGGTGGAGCAGATACGCATAAAATACCTGAGCAAGAAGGGTGCTGTCACTGCGCTGTTCGGAGAGTTCCGCAACGTGCCGGCAGAGATGAAGCGTGAGGTGGGGCAGCGCATCAATGACCTCAAGGAAGCCGCAACTGCCAAGCTCGCCGAGCTGCGCGAGTCGCTGGCTCAGGGCGCGGAAGATTCGCTGCGCGACATTGACCTGACACGCACCGCCACGCCGCACCCCTTCGGCACCCGCCATCCGCTCTCGCTGGTGCGCAACGAGATGCTCGACATATTCGCCCGCATGGGATTTACCGTGGCTGAAGGCCCCGAAATCGAGGACGACTGGCACGTGTTCTCGTCGCTCAACTTCCCAGCAGACCACCCGGCGCGTGATATGCAGGACACTTTCTTCATCGGACGCAACCCTGTCGATGTGCTGCTGCGCACCCACACGTCGTCTGTACAGACGCGCGTAATGGAGAATACGCAGCCCCCTATCCGCATCGTATGCCCAGGCCGCGTATACCGCAACGAGGCCATCTCCGCACGAGCGCACTGCTTCTTCCACCAGGTGGAAGGCCTCTACATAGACCGCAACGTGTCGTTTGCCGACCTGCGGCAGGCCCTTCTATATTTCGCGCAGCAGATGTTCGGCAGCGAGACGCGCATTCGTCTGCGTCCATCCTATTTCCCCTTCACCGAGCCTTCTGCCGAAATGGACATCTCATGCCACATTTGCGGCGGCAAGGGCTGCGCCCTTTGCAAGGGCACGGGCTGGGTGGAAATACTCGGCTGCGGAATGGTTGACCCGAATGTCCTCAAGTCTTGCGGCATCGATCCAGAGGTATATTCCGGCTACGCATTCGGAATGGGCGTGGAGCGCATTGCCAACCTGAAATACAAGGTGAGCGACCTGCGCCTGTTCTCCGAGAATGACGTGCGCTTCCTGCACGAGTTTGACTCCGCCCATTGAGGTTGTCATACAATGAAGAGTGCAGTGCAGCAGTGTATGAGCATTGACGACAGATACGACAAGGTGTTGGCATGGTTTCAGGAGAATGTCCCTGACCCGCGCACTGAACTGGACTATGACAGCCCCTTTCATTTACTGGTGGCTGTCATCCTTTCTGCCCAATGCTCTGACAAGCGGGTGAACATGGTCACTCCCGCCCTGTTTGCCGCTTTCCCAACGCCGGTGTCGCTCGCTACAGCTACGGAAGCGCGTGTGCTGGAATATGTGAAGAGCGTCAGCTACCCTAACAACAAGACGCGCCACCTGATACACGCCGCCAAGATGCTCAACGAGGAATTTGACGGCGAGGTGCCGTCAGACATCGACTCGCTGCTGCGGCTGCCCGGGGTGGGGCGCAAGACTGCGAATGTTATTCTCTCTGTGGTGTGGAACAGAGCCGCCATGGCTGTTGACACGCACGTCTTCCGTGTCAGCCATAGGCTCGGGTTTACACGCAACTGCCGGACTCCGTTTGAGACAGAGCAGGAGCTGTGCCGCCATATCCCCGAGCATCTCATCGCAAAGGCTCACCACTGGTTCATTTTGCACGGTCGGTACGTATGCACGGCGCGGCAGCCGCATTGCGACAAGTGCGGACTGACTCAGTATTGCATGGCGTATTCCGACAACAGCGAGCAACAATAAACTGGCAACGGCGAGGGCAGTAGCAGGCTGACCTGTTGTGCATTCCGGGATGTGCAGAAGGTATGGCTCGGAAACGCTTGTCGGATAAATAATAACTCCAACGTTTAGTTGGAGTTGGGGCAACCCCTTATTGGTGAAGGATGCGGATAATCTGGATAATATCAACAATAAACCGGCTGCTTGTCAAAAGCCGCCGGTTGTGTATTTGAGAGTCCTTGACACAGGACTCGATGTGTCTGTTTCAGAGTTTGATCTTCGTCGCTTTCGAGCCGCGCTTTTCGATGTAAATCCCGTTTTGCGGGTTGTTCACGCGCTGTCCTTGCAGGTTGTAGTATATGGGCGCTTCGTCACTTTCAGAGTCTGGCTGTATGTCTGAAATGCCAGAGAAGTCGATGTATTTTGAGAAAACGGTCTTCTTGAAATTGTTCCATTCGCCTGCCACGGGCGGTTCTGAGGGATTGAATGGAAGGGGTGTCATTTCAACCTCAGGATATGAAGCCTCTTCATCGACCATAAACACCTTGCATATTTCTGCCTCAGGATATCCGTCGGCATTGAGTTCTGTGTCTGTCACATACCAACGCTCGATGTCGTACATGCCGTCTTCCAGTGTGTAGTCAATATCAGAGATTTGATATCCGAAATCGTCTGTCTTGCTCTCAAAGTAGTTGCTTGCCATGAGGAGCTTGCCGTTGCTTTGGGTCAGGTATGCGTCGACTCGTCCCATGTATACTTCCCCGGTTTCAACGCCGAACATGCTCATTTCTACCAGCATCGGGTCTTGTGAAACACATGTTTTTATATAGCCTTCTGGATACTCAAAGCTGTATTTTGCGGCTTGTTCACCGTCGAAATAGATGAATGACAGCGGCTTGCTGCCTGCAAGTATCCAGTTCATCGGGTCGGTCGATACAATTTGGCCGTTAGACGTTTCCCATTTGATGTCGGAGATCAGAAGCCCGCTGTCAGTGTCCTTGATTGTCACTGGCTTGCCGTCGCTGTAGGTTATGTTTATTGGTTTGCCTTCATCAAAGCTGCCGTCATCGTAGATTGTAGGTATGATCTGGGTCACGTTGCCGTTTTCATCGCGTATGATGGACATTTCCTCCACATCGTCCAGTATGTCGTACTCGCCGGTGGCGTTGTTCCACTTGTATCGTTCCTCGACAATGCAGCACCATTTCACTATTTCGTCATAGTAGTACTTGGTGCATTCATTGGAAATAACCGTGCCGTCGTTGTCCTTCATTATGTACACTTCGGTTTTGACATTGCCGTCGATGTACGTGTATTGCTTGATGCGCTCGCCATAGTCTGCCTTGTCGGCCTGTTCTTTCACCCGGCCGTAGCTGTCAGCGTCTGATGCGTCGTTCCAGTATTGAATGGTTCTTGACGTGTTGAGCGTCCACTCGTTGCTGCCCATGTTCCAGTCGTAGATGGTGACCTCTGTGGGCTTGGCGGTTGGGCGTTCAGGGGCTTTGGCCTTGGTCGTTTTGCTGACATTTGTGAGCAATGCTTTCAGCCCGGCTATTTCGGGCATCTTGAATTGCGCAGCAGCTGTTGTGCATACTGCCGCGCAAACCATGAGTGTCGTGAGTCTGATTGTTCTCATAATGTGATTCGTTATTGGTAGTTCTGTCCCCCGGCGTTATGTCGGCGGCTATCATGTGCAAAATTAGAAACAACGCCGCTCTCGTGAGTGAATAAATCAGACGCTCGTATGTATAAATCGGACAACCACTGGTTTTCAATGATGTAAGCATTGCAATTCGGCTGTCGCCTGTGTTTGCACTATGGCGTTTATGCTTTCTTGCGGCGGAAATAGGACTTGCGTTTCAGCGTATGCCCTCCAGCGATGATGATGAACGCGAAGCCGATTTTGCCGTGCCAGCCGCCGACTCCGGTATGCTGGCCTTGGGCTATCCACAGCACAGCTGCTACGATGCCTGTCAATGCGGACAGCACCCAAGCCACTGCGAGTATGCGCGTGACCGGGCTTTTCAGTTTGCGGAATTTCGATATTGTTTTGCGCCACCCGAAATGCAGGTAGACGTGCATGACGACACCTGCCGTGTACGCTACGCCCAGCACGATGTGCAGCCATACCGGCACAGCCCCGGCGTTCCCGTCAATTTCGAGCTGCAACCCAGAGGCAAGCATCAGGACGGTTAGCGCGACAAGCACTCTGTTGCATATACGCAGTTTCGTCGCTTTTTTCGTATTGTAAAATGCTTGTTTGTGTGTAAATTGTGTGTGTGGAAGAAATGAATATAAGGTTTATGGTATGATGATTTTCTTGACTGAACCATTTGAATAACGCACAATGTTCAGCCCTTTCCCGATTCCACCCATGAGATGCCCATAAATGTCATAGACGTTGGTTATCTTGGGTTCTCTGTCAGGCTTGACATACTCTATGCTGGAAGAAGTGTACGAGAACATCTTGTCGAGCGCCTTGTCTGAATAGGCGTTTATGCAAGTTTCGGAGTGCGATGCGTTTTCAAGTATTTCAAGTGTCAAGTCCGCTCCGGCCATTTGCTGGATTTCTTTTATGAGAGGATAAACGGACTGGAATTTTATTACACGGTCTGACTTGCTCAATACGCAATATACCGGGGTCTTTGCTATCGCTTCCAAGTCAAGTCCTTGCGGATTGCCCGCAGCAATAACCGCACACGAGAAATATTCAGGGTATTCAGACAGCATCCTCCATGCTCCTGTTCCTCCAGCCGAGCCTCCCAATATGAAGCAGTCGTTGCCGACAATCTCGTATTCAGCCGCTATTTCATCAATACAGCTTTTGAGCGTGCCGTAGACTGGATGCTCTTGACGGGTCTCGCTCCATACCCTGTTTTCAGGGCATTGCGGCACGAATATCACAGCTTTGCGTGTGCTTGCTTCAAGATACGGCAGGATGTTGGTTTCCAGAAACGAATTCAGGTTTGCCTCGTTGTCATTGCCTACCGCAGATCCTCCGTGGAGGAATGTTATGAGAACTGCATCGCCTGGCTGTTCGCTGTTGACTGTGGTAATGCGGTAGCACAACGTGTTATATGTGTCTGAAAAAGAGCCATAGCTGAATTGCGTATTGCTGTCTTGTGCGGAAATATGTGCGCAACAGCAGATAATCAAAGGTGTTAGTGAAAGTCTCATGATTATGTATATGTATTGGGTAAGATCATCAGTCAGAGCATAAGCTGGTATATCACGTCCGCATAGTAGTTGCCGAACTTGCAGCCCACTTCAGGCATGCGCCCGGCGAGGAAGAAGCCGGCACGGTCGTGCATGCGCTCGCACGCGGTGTTGCCCTCCGTGACGCATGACACGAGAGCATGCGCCCCACGCTCTCGGCACTCGTCGATGAGCATGGCAAACATCCGCGAGCCGAGTCCCTTGCCGCAGGCTTGCGCGTCAAGGTACATCGTCAGCTCCCACGTGCGGTCGTATACCGGGTCGGGCTGCCAATGGTGCGCGTATGCATAGCCGACGACGTTGCCCCCCTCCTCGGCTATGAGGAACGGGAACCGGCCGCCCACGCCGAGCCGGCGCAGCTTGTCAGCCATCTCCCCGGCGGTCAGACAGCGATCGGAGAATATCACCGGGCTTGTCCGCACATAATGGTTGTATATCTCCGCCATTGCGGCGGCATCGCTTTCCTTCCCCTCGCGTATCATCTTCGGTCTATGTGTGGAATGCGGCGGACATATAGTCACACTCAGACTTTGGTATGCCGATCTGTTGTGCTGCTTTCCTCCACCCTGCGACGGTGTTGCGTATGCCGGCAGCTATTTGCGCCGCTTCATCTTTGGTCAGGCGGAAATATGGCGACACCGAGATGGCAAGGTCATAGTCCAAGGCGTTGTCCTCCGAGTCAATGTTCAGTTTCAGCCCCCAGCCGTCAACCGAGGGGTTTATGTCGTATGCCGGCGAGAGCGTCCAGCCTTGCCGCGTGAGTATGAACCCGTGGTTGCGCAGGTGGTCGTCGCAGTTTGAAATGGCTATGTTGAAAGCTATCCGTGTCCACAGCTGCCGAAGGTCGCCATCAGGGTCGCAGCCGTTTTCTGACAGGAACTCTGCCAAGTCGAGATAGCTCGCCTCGTCCTCGCCGTCGGTTTTCCCGAGCATTGTCATGGCAGATGCGAAATGCAGCCGTTCCCCTTTAGCGTTGCGGTCAAACCTCCTTGTTAGAAACGTGTGGTGTCTGCCTCCGAATTTGCGCAGTGCCGATGCCGACATTGTGATGCCGCACTGTGTGGCGAGCCTGTATGCGACCATCTCCCATGCGCCTATGTCGTATTCGTCATAACGGCTTGGGAACTTGGCTATCCACAGGCGGCTATCCGTGTCGCGGATGCTGGCTTTCGGGCGTGCGCCGCCGAGTGAGCTGCCCGGAGCGAAAATCATGCGTATCCATTTGGCCTCGTCGCTGTCGCTTTTGTATATGCCTGACTCATATTGCGAGCATGCGTATTCCAGTTCGCGCAGCGAGGCCCATGGCGGTGTGGCGAGGCTATGGCTGTTGTCGAGGAAGTCTCCCTCCGGGTCGAGCTTGAAGCGCAATGCCCCCATTCGGGTGTTGTCGTATACGCCGAGCAGGAAGTCTGACTCAGTGAGGTGCTGGCGAGGCCGGTTCTCAATGCGCGACATCACAGCCTCCCGTCGCTTGATGAGCAGCCGCCCCCAGCGGTCTGGCGACGAGTCAAGAAACAATCCGAAATTCTGTTTGCCGCCGCTTGGGTATTGTATGCCTCCGTAGTCTGCGAAATCCGGGTCGAGCTTGGCATAGCAGGGGTGTCCGAGCCATTCGGCCGACGGTTCAAACGAGAACACCTCCTTGCCCCGGGTCGCTTCGCTGTGCAATATGCCCAACAGCAATGGACTGGCGATTTCGCACCAGTCCATGTAGACGTATATGTCTCGTTGCTGCGGCATATTCGGCTGTTGTGTTTCGGCAGGGCAGGACAGGGCATGTCCTGCCCGCCCTGTGATGCTCTGATTATTGGCAAGTGCGTGAGTGCGTCACTTCACGCCCAGGTCAGCGAGTATCTGGTCGATGTGCTGCTCTGCCTGTGCCACTGTTTCCTCATATTTCTCCTTGCAGGGCATCTCCTCGCGCACCTCGACATAGAACTTGATTTTAGGCTCTGTGCCGGAGGGGCGTATCGACACCTTGTCGCCGCTCTCGGTGAAGAACTGCAGCACGTTGCTCGTGGCCGGGAAATCGAGGCTTGTCGTCTCGCCGCTGCGCAGGTCGCGGCAGGTGAGGTCGGAATAGTCCTTGACAGCCACGACAGGCGAGCCGCCGAGCTGTTTGGGCGGGTTCTCGCGGAAATCTTTCATCATGGCGATGATTTCGTCTGCCCCCGACTTGCCCGGGCGCACCACGCTCACGCCGCGCTCACGCGAGAAGCCGTACTTGGCATAGATGTCGATGAGGAACTCGTAGAGGTTCAACCCCTTGTCGGCGCACCATGCCGCCATTTCAGCCATGAGCGAGTTGGCGGAGATTGAGTCTTTGTCGCGCACGAACGATTCGGCCAGGAAACCGTAGCTCTCCTCGCCGCCGCCGATGTAGCGGCCTTTGCCCTCCATATTACGCATAACGTCGGCTATCCACTTGAACCCTGTGAAGCAGTCGAAGCAGCGCACGTTGTTTGCGTCAGCGATGCGCTTGATAGTCTCTGTGGTGACAATGGTCTTCACGCAGTATTCCGAGCCCGTTATCTTGCCCAGTTCCGCGTTGCGCGTGATGATGTAGCACAGCAGCAGCATCACGAGCTGGTTGCCGTTGACGAGCTGGTACTCGCCGTTCTTGTCGCGCACTACCAGGGCGATGCGGTCAGCGTCCGGGTCAGCGGCGAGCACGATGTCGGCATCCACGCGCCGCGCCTTCTCTATCGCCATGTCGAGAGCCTCATGGTTCTCCGGGTTGGGCGATTTCACCGTCGGGAAGTCCCCATTCTGTATGTCCTGCTCCGGCACATGGATGACCATGTCGAAGCCCCACTTCTCCAGCGAGCGGTACATCAGGCGCGAGCCGACGCCGTGCAGCGGCGTGTAGACTATCTTCATCGCCGCATGCCGCTTGTCGCTTTCAGGCGAGAGTGACAGCGAATGCACGTCCTCGAGGAACATGCGGTCTATCTCCGGGCCTACTGACTCAATCAGCTTGCTGTCAGGCGTGAACTTGATCTGGCTCACGTCGGTGATAGCGTTGACATACTCGATGGTCTTGACATCGTGAGGGGCTATCATCTGTGCCCCGTCGCTCCAGTAAGCCTTGTACCCGTTGTACTCGCGGGGGTTGTGGCTCGCCGTGATCATCACGCCGCTCTGGCAGCCCAGCTTGCGGATGGCGTAAGACACCTCCGGGGTGGGGCAACCCGCGTCAAACAGGTATACCTTGATGCCGTTGGCAGAGAAGATGTCCGCCGTGAGGCGGGCGAACTTCGGCGAGTTGTGGCGCACGTCATAGCCCACCACCACGCTTATCTGCTCCATGCCGGCGAAAGTGTCGTTGAGGTAGTTGGCGAGGCCCTGTGTCGCCGCGCCCACTGTGTAAATGTTCATGCGGTTTGACCCTGCGCCCATGATGCCGCGCAGGCCTCCTGTGCCGAACTCAAGGTCCTTGTAGAACGACTCGATGAGCTGCGTCTTGTCCGGGTCGTCCAGCATCTTGCGCACCTCGGCGCGTGTATCCTCGTCATACTGCGGGCCGAGCCACTTCTGGGCTTTGGCCTCGACAGCCTTAATCAGTTCTTCATTGTTCATATTTGCGTCCTTGTATAAGTCATCTTCAGAGTGAACACAAAAGTAGGCAATTTGCGCGTCCCCTCCAACACATTTATGAAACATTAATATGCCCCCTCCGCCTT
>CAKUKR010000039.1 GCA_934663645.1 uncultured Muribaculaceae bacterium
GTTATCTTGGTCTTCTGGAGGTTGCCGTCGTTGAGAAGCACCTTGTACCGCAGCATAAGCATGATGCATCTGATGTACGCCTCCATCTGAGCATCGTCTTTGCCCCATTTGATGTCCGTGATGGGCTTGTTGTGTTCATAGTCCCTGCGCTTACCGAAGTATAACGGAATGTTTACCAGCTTGAACGGGTCTACTATGAGGTTCCAGTTGGTGCTTTTGGCGCACGACAGGACAGTGCGTGTGGGGAAACGGAAGTCGCCGGCTCCCACTTCGCTGGGCATATAGTCCTTTTCAAACCGTTCGTTCTCGTCGCTTGTTGTCGTTTCGGAAGTGAATATCGGGCACAACGGGCTGTCGTCCTTGCCGAACTCGAGAGGGTGTGATGCGTGTTCGTCTGGTTTGCGGTATTCGATATGGGTGTTTGATGTGCCGAGGTCAATGGCAAACTCATATCCGTCGTTGTTCGATGACTGCTGTTTGAATATCGGCACTATTAAGCCGTTGCAGTGGCGTGAGGGGTTTGAAACGCGGATGAAGCCGATGTTCTCGCCCTTGACCAGGTAGTTGTCAGCCTTGAGTGTCGTTGACTGCTCGTTGCGGCATACCCAATCCTGCTGCTGTACTGGTTTCCCGTCGGTGTTGAAGAATGTGAACTCGTTTTCGCGGGACGTGTTTTGCAGGCAGGCTGCGTTGTAGATTGCGTCCGCCGGGTTTGTGAAACGAACCAGCGGCATGACGAATCCGGAGAAACGCAGCTGCGTCACAGCACCCTCATTATTTGCGACATCAACTGCGCGGCTTGTATAGTATTTGCGTGTGTACTCGATGTAATGGATGCGGTCGCCGCCAGTTATCGGGATGCGGAGTGTCACTTTGATTGCCCCAGCGGCAGCGAGGGTTTCCATCTCCAACATCGGCTTTCCGTCCGGCATATTGCCTCGCAGATCGTCGGCAGTGAAATATTCAAAGAACAGCGGCTTGACCGGCAGCAGATATGTTGATTTGTCCGTGCTGTGCAGATTGCCGTTGAAATAATGCTTGCTGTTGAGTTTGTATTGTTTGATTTTGATGATCTGGTCTTCGAGGAAGTCGCTGATGGTCAGGTACGGGTATTGGGCGCCTTCTTGCGGAAGGGTGCGCTGTCTGATGTCTTCGGCATCAAAATAGGGCGCGTGGTTGTTTTTCGTCCAGTTGCCAGTCGTGTATCTTAAGCCGGTATAAAGGCTGCCCTCCTCTGTCGGAAGAACAAGGGGCAGCGGGTTCGCCGCAGTTGTTTTTGTGGCGTTGATGACGAACTGGCATTTTGTGATGTCGGCTTTGTTAGACTTCTGGTACAAGGCAATGCCCAAAACTTCGACATGGTTTGCACCCTGACCTGTCGGTATTTCAGACAATTCATCCAAGTCTGTCGCTGAGGTGTTGCGAAGTTGTTCTTTCTTATCCAGGTCTGCTATTTTCTTATAAGTTTCGTTGAGATAATCATCGACTTCCGGAAACAGCTGTGCGAAATTGGCAATGCTGTTTTTAAGCACGAACAGGTATTTCACGAACTGGAAGTCGCGCTTGTAGAGAGGCTGATACTCTGCGTCAAACGGCATGTCGTTGTCTGCGAAGAAAACATCTTTGACGTATGTCAGGTCATTGGCGTTGCTGAAGAACAGCGTTGCCGGTGAGGTCGCGCCGATGATGTTGAGCTGGTCCGGGCCGTTGACATAGTTGAGCAGATAGATGCTGTCCAGCCTGTCGAAATTGTATTCCGTGCTGTCTGATTTCAGGTACTTGTCCAAGGCGTCGCCCAAATACTGGCAGCCGGGCTGGTCTGAATTAATCAGCTCATTGAGGTCTGCCTTTGCATCCCATTGGATTATTTCTATTTTGTCCTTGTACTTGTCGATGTTGAAGAATATCTCCGCGACATCGAGCGAGTCTGACACCATCTTGTGGAAAATGGTATTGCCGTCGAGGTCAACATTGCCGTTTTTGTCCTTGGTGCACACCTGCCGGAATGCAGATTTCACCAGGTCAATGCGTGCGAAGGGCGAAGGGATTGACGTGATTTCATGGGTTGCGGCGGCACCGTCGGGGTCTGCTATCGTCTTGAGCGCCACCTCGTTGTACGGGAAAACAGTGCCATCGTTCCAGTCTTTGTAGGCATTTGAACCTCCTGTGTATAGCCTGAATATAGTTGAGTTGTCTGACATGACGATGTTTAGTTGCTTAGTTTATCTGTTATTAGCTTGTCTGTAGCACGGTAGAACATTTCCATGAACTTGGATTCCGGTCCCTTGCTTTTGCAGTCTTTGACGGCAGAGTTAAGTCTGTCGGTAAGGAGAGAATAGTCAGAAAGTCTGGACAAGATTTTCTTGGGTTTGACACCAGTTACCACATCGAATGGCTTATCGCCGCACTCGAGGTTGAACAGGTGAAGCGGGCGGATGTTGTCTTTCATTTCAGTCAGCCATTCCTTGTATTTTTCAAGGAACTCATGCAGCGTGCAGAAGAACTGGCTGTCATATAAGTTCTTGAAATTGTCGTTGTTGGCATTGAATGACTTTGAACGGTATTCGCTCAGTTTGCAGGTCAGGGCGTTGGCAGTGAGCGTGAACTGGGTCAGCGGCCGGTACAGCATATCCTTGAGCCGGTCATAGAAAGAAGCGAATGTTACAGCTCCGTCGGTATGCTTCAGGCCCAGCTCTTTGTGTACAGTGCCGTTTGTCGCGTCGTGGTCAAACTGTGTGTTGCAGAAATCCACTATTGCTGTTGCAGCCATCAGCTCTATCAGATGTGCGTCGTTCTGCTGTGCTACGCCTCCCTCATGGTTTTTGTATGTCTTGGAAATGTTGTCGGCAATGTAATACATTGCATCGACCAGTCCGTTAATGTTTTTTCCGTAGTATGCCAGTGCGGATTTTGTCTTTGAGATGAACGTCGAAGAGTCGATTTCGCTTTCGTCGTCTTTCTCGAGTTTGAAATACGGCAGCACTGAAATTGCCCCGATCGGGGCATTATTTATAAGCGCGTTGTTCGGCATGTTTGCGCCAGCAGTGCGCAGGGTCTTGAGCAGAAGAGGGAAGCCGCTTGCACCTGTTCCTCCGAATATAGAGCTTATGATGAATATGCGGTCGCCATCGCTGAATTCATTCGCGAAATTCTGAAAGTCGGCGGAATGTGCTATCTGGTTAAGCACCACGCTGCCTATGTTCGGGTTGCCTTTGAACCCGACTTGCATTGAAGCGTTGAGGTTAGCGTCAGAGAACAGCATGCGCGACATCGCTTTGTTGGCTTTCGACATCGAGGGATATGCAATGAACTGCTTGAAAGTCTTGTCGTCGGTGTCCTTAATCTGCAGCAAATAGTTGGGCATGGCCTGATATATGCCAGTGCGGAAGAAACGGCTTGGATTTGTGCTGTCGAAAGTCAGGCAGTTTCTGATCTTCGCATAGTTGTTCAGAAGCATCACAGTGCGGGTCAGGTCTGCGTTGGCCTTATCCGGGTCTATGATCACAGGAACTATTCCGTCAGCTTCGAATTTGACGCCAGCAGCGAGCAGCATGGTCAGCGAGCGCAAGACTCGCGAGCCTGTGCCGCCTATGCCGAATATGTATATTTTTGCCATAGTATCTGGTGTTTTTGTGGGTTATGCCGGAGCGTGAGAACAGTTCTTGCTCCACCATTTGAATGCAAACGAGAAGACTGCGAACCAAAATATCGCGAGCAGCATATCGGCGACGCCGAAACAAAGGATGTTTGATGTCGTGATGTCTAAAGGCACGTCACTCCCTGTTGCGGGGTCTGTCTCGACCATTTTCCCTCCATGGTAGTCAGACAAAACCATTTGCCAGCCGACGAAAAAGTTGATTACGGCATTTCCTCCCAGGAAAATTAGCCAGCCCCACCAGGTGTTCAGCTTCGGGTGGTCTATGATGTAGTAGAACAACACGACCAGCGCGGCAGTTATGCCAAGCATGGCGAGGCCAAGCCCGATGTATGAATTGTTCTCCGAGTAAGGAGACACTCCTCCCCACAGGTATTCTGCGAGGTTAAGCCCGAAGAAGTCTTCGAACAGGTAGCAGTACATTTTTCCGAATATTTCTCCCATGTCACTTATTATATGTTATG
The DNA here is from genome assembly GCA_934663645.1 of uncultured Muribaculaceae bacterium. Taxonomy (GTDB): domain Bacteria; phylum Bacteroidota; class Bacteroidia; order Bacteroidales; family Muribaculaceae; genus Lepagella. Next base: position 4,120 of record CAKUKR010000039.1, read on the forward strand.
TTGATTTCCATTGTTGAGACAGGCTTGGCATTGCGGTATGCCTCTGCAACACCCTCTATTATCGAGGCTATGCCAGTGGTCTTGCCCAGGTTTGCTCTGATGTTCGAGCCGGTTTCTTCATTGGTTGCTTTGACCCATTTCGGCAATGCCGGTTGCGTGAATTTCAGTGTCTCTTTTGGCACCCTCACCCTTTCGGGCTTGTTGAACGAAATTATGTGGCTATATTTGTCGTCTTTAGATGACGGCTTTATTTCGACAATCTCCAAATCTTTGTTGCCGAAAGAATAGTTGGATTTGTCGGTTATGACACTTTCTGGCTGCAGCGATTGCCGCATGTCGGCTGAAATCATCAGCTCGTAGTTTTCACCTTTCGCGTGGATGCCTGATGTATTGCCGTTTTTGTCGGACACTTTATAGGCGTTGGGGACGGGGGCGGTGAAGGCGGCCATGTCTTTGTAGCCGGGAAGGGCGGTGTAGTCGGCTTCGCGGTTCAGGCGGGCGAGCGTGCCGGCGCGTCCGAATACCCATATATAATAGGGGCGTTTCACCCCTGTCAGCTGCTCGTTGCCAGAGGTCTGGTAGTATGTGCCGGTGAACGTTGACTCCATTTTCAGTATCTGCACGCCGAGGTCGGAGATTTTCTTGCGTCCGTTCTCGACGGCGAGTTTGACGGATGTCTTGCAGATGCCGAGCTCCTTGGTGGAGTCGCCGCCGGGCAATGCCAGTATGCAGTCGGATACCAGTATGGCGACGGTGTTTTGGTCCATTCCCGTAAGCACGCGCTTGATGACTTCGCTTATGTCGGAGGTGTGCCTGTTTCCGCCTGCCATTGCGAATGTCTGCGGGTTCATGGTCTTGATATATGACGTGATGTCCTTGCTGGGATATGGTATCACGGCACTGTTGATGTAGTTGAGGCTGACTGCGCCACATTCGGAGTTGAGGTCGCTGATGTATGCGTAGACAGCGTCTTTCAGCTCGGAGCCTTGGCACATGTATCCGTCCATGCTGCCGGAGTTCTCGATATATACTTTCAGTGTTGGTTTGCCGGTGTCCTTCTGCGGCTCGCGGCTGCCGCTGACTGTGATGCCTCCGCGACAACAGACAAGTATAATTACAATCAGGAGAAGGACTCCCGATCCGGCTAATATTGTGACTTTTTTGTTCATCGTAACGTATTGTTATCTGGTGAGTTATGTGTCAAGTTTGTGAGCTGGGCTCGTGTTGGTTTTGGTGAATTTCTCTTGGCAAGAGAAGTTTACCGCTGGCAAAATTAGTGCATCTGTTTGAATTTCACAAGATTTGAGCCGTATTTATGACAAAAATTTTCGCCTGAAACGGCAGCAAAAATGCACTTCTCTTACGGCTTCATCAACAATCATCTTTGCAATAATCTGTTTATCAGCCGCTTGAAGAATATGTACTTCTCTTGCCAAGAGAAATACATTATTTTGTGCGCATCGGGACCTGATTTTTGGCGGTGCGGGGAGGGAATTTTTCGCGGTTGCGGTGTTATTACAGATGACCGCAGGTTGGTTCTTGTGTTTCTGCGAGGCGCGGGCAAGGGGCGGAAATACCAGTTTGCTGCTGCCGCAGGGCGCGTAGCCGTGGCCGAGGAGGTTTTGTCTGATAAAGTGGCAAAAATTACCCGCTGGAGGTTTGGCGTTGCAGAAATTAAGTTGTAATTTTGCGGTCAAAACAGAGAACACATTACATAACCAAATAACAACATATTACTATGTCAAAAGTGACAGTTGTAGGCGCTGGTAACGTAGGCGCAACAGCAGCTAACGTGATGGCTATCCGCGAGGTTGCAGACGAAGTCGTGATGATCGATATCAAAGAGGGCGTATCCGAGGGCAAGGCCATGGATATGATGCAGACAGCGAACCTCCTTGACATGAACACTCGTGTCATCGGTGTCACAAACGACTATGAGAAGACTGCGAACAGTGACGTTGTAGTCATCACTTCCGGCATCCCGCGTAAGCCGGGCATGACTCGCGAGGAACTCATCGGCGTGAACGCCGGCATCGTTAAGCAGGTGACTGAGAGCGTGCTGCGTCACAGCCCCAACGCTATCATCGTGTGTGTATCCAACCCGATGGACACGATGACATACCTGATCCACAAAATCTCCGGCCTGCCCAAGAACCGCATCATCGGCATGGGCGGCGCGCTGGACAGCAGCCGTTTCAAATTCTACCTCGGCAAGGCTCTCAACGCCAATGCCAACGAGGTTGAGGGTTTCGTAATCGGCGGCCACGGCGACACTACCATGATCCCGATGAAGCGTTTCGCTGCTTATCGCGGCATCCCCGCTACCAAGCTTCTCGACGAGAAGACTATGGACGAGGTTGTAGCAAGCACTATGGTCGGCGGCGCAACACTGACCAAGCTGCTTGGCACTTCCGCATGGTACGCTCCGGGCGCAGCTGCAGCTGAGGTGGTTGAGGCTATCATCCACGACCAGAAGGCGTTCATCCCCTGCTCTGCTCTGCTTGAGGGCGAGTATGGCGAGAAGGACCTCTGCATCGGCGTTCCCTGTATCCTGGGCAAGAACGGTATCGAGAAGATCGTCGAGCTTGACCTCAACGAGGAGGAGAAGGAGCTGTTCGCCAAGAGCGCAGCTGCTGTGCACAAGACCAACGCTGCACTTCCCTGCTGATATACGTCAGCCACGGAATAACAGAACAAGAGAGGACGTGTCACCACGCGGTGACGTGTCCTCTTTTTATGTCGGGCTTCTTGGAGTTCTCGGAGTACTCTGAGGACTCGGAGGGTGGTCACGCCGAAAGCACTGAAAAAGTACCGCATTTTTCGAGAGGGCTTTCGTTTTGCAAGCGTGCCGTTGCATTCTGACAGGACGCGATGTCAGCCGACCCGAAACATGGAGAGTTGCAGCTCTTGGGAATCGTGTGATTGCGAAGCCAAAGTAGGGACAAGCCGAGAACGACTAAGACTGCCGCTGTTTGCCTTGCCAATTGCAAAATGACACCGCCGAAAACTTTTTCAGTGCTTTCGTCACGCCGTGTCCCTACTTGGCGCGGCTACTTGATGTCGTCGGCTGGGAGGCAGCAGATGCCCATGCGGCGCATGTCGGCGACGTTGGCGCGGGCGGTCTGCTCGTCGGCTGCCGAGCAGCAGTCGGTGCATACGGTCACATCATAGTCGCGCATCAGCGCATCGATTGCCGTGGCGCGTATGCAGTTGGGGTATTGCGTGCCGGCTATCACAATGCGCCGCGTGCCGAGGCGTGAGAGTATTCTGTCGAGGTCGGTGCGGAAGAAGCCGCTGAAGCGAGTTTTGACGACGGTGATGTCCGAGGCGCATACGCTGATGCCGTCCACGATTTCTGCTCCGCGTGTGCCTGCGACGCAGTATCCGCTGCTGTCAGCGAACAGGTGCCGCCGTGCCGGTTCGGCATCGCTGCCGTCGGCGCGGTGTGCGCGGACGATGTGTATAATCGCCCAGCCGAGTTCGCGTCCGCGCCGGGCGAGCGCGTCTATCGCCGGCACTGTCGCCGCTGCGCCAGCTACGCACAGCACCGCTCCCGGCTCTACGAAATCGCGTTGCATGTCAATGATAAGCAACGCTGTCTTGCTGTTTTCCTCCATAATCAAATATTTCCCCCGAACATTCGTCGGTGCGTGGGGCTGATATGTACCCGAAAAGGCCATTTCGGGTACATGTTTGGCAAAGGTAATGATTTTATCCGGAAACAGGCGGCGCGGCTGGGTGAAAATCGGCGGCAGGGGGCGGCGAAGGGTTTGCCGTGTCGCGGTATTTTTGTATCTTTGCGGATATGCAAGCAGATGACTTTGACATACGTGACCGCCGGCGTGACGGCGATTTCGAGAAGGCGTTGAGGCCGCTGTCGTTCGGCGACTTCAGCGGCCAGGAGAAAATCATCGAGAACCTGAGCGTTTTCGTCAGTGCGGCGCGTATGCGCGGCGAGGCTCTCGACCATACGCTCCTGCACGGGCCTCCGGGGCTGGGCAAGACGACGCTGAGCAACATCATTGCCAACGAGCTGGGCGTGGGCTTCAAGGTCACGTCGGGGCCGGTACTCGACAAGCCGGGCGACCTGGCGGGCATACTCATGTCGCTCGAGGAGCATGACGTGCTTTTCATAGACGAGATACACCGTCTGCACCCGATAGTTGAGGAGTACCTGTATTCGGCGATGGAGGATTTCCGCATCGACATCATGCTTGACAAGGGCCCCGGGGCGAAGAGCGTGCAGCTCACGCTCGCGTCGTTCACGCTCATCGGCGCGACCACGCGCTCGGGGTTGCTGACCTCGCCGCTGCGTGCGCGTTTCGGCATCAACTGCCACTTGGAATATTATGACCACCAGACGCTTAAGGGTATAGTGCTGCGGTCGGCAGGGCTGCTGAAGGTGGGCATCTCTGACGATGCAGCCCTAGAGATAGCGTTGCGCAGCCGAGGGACGCCGCGTATCGCCAATGCGCTGCTGCGGCGTGTGCGCGACTTCGCGCTGGTCAAGGGTGACGGAAATATCGACTTGGAGATGGCGCGTTACGCGCTCACCGCGCTCAACATCGACCAGTTCGGCCTGGACGAGATTGACAACCGCATACTGACGACGATAATCGACAAGTTCAAGGGCGGCCCGGTGGGGCTGAGCACGATAGCCACTGCGCTGGGCGAGGATGCCGGCACGCTGGAGGAGGTCTACGAGCCGTTCCTCATCAAGGAGGGTTTCATGAAGCGCACCCCGCGAGGGCGCGAGGTGACTGACTTGGCATACTCACACCTGCACCGCCACCGTCATTCGGCAGACGGTCAGCCGACGCTTTTCTGACCCTCGCTGCTCTCTTCTATCTGCTCCTGCTCGCTGTCGAGCTGCTGCTTGTGGCGGTACAGCTGCCACGAGTTGATGACGTTGTGCCAGATGCTGTAGAACCCGCCGACGACTGAAGTCACGGGACTGAAGAACGTGTATCCAAGCCATATCACGAATACGGTGTTCTTCTGGCCGAGAGCCTGGCCGGCGGTGATGTGGTCGCCGTACTTGTCGCCGACTATCCACCCCAGCTTGAACTGCACGATGCAGCAGATGAACGACACTGCGACGAGCCACACCTGCGTGGATATGGAAACGTCGCTGTGGACTATGCTGCGAGTTGTGACTGTCAATGCCAGAGCCAGCGCGACGGCCCACATATAGAATGAGAGTTCCTGAAGCTCGCGCAGCCGCTGGTGCAGCGCCGGCAGCCATTTTTTGACCGCAAGAGCGGCGAACAGCGGCAACAGCAGCAGCGGGAAGACCTTGCCGAGTATTAGCAGCCCCGAGGATATTACGCCCATGCCGGGATGCGGATGCACAAAAGGAACAAATACGGGAATCAGTATCGCCACGGCGATGTTGACAAGTATCAGGTATGTGGTGATCGATGCCACGTCACCGCCGAGTTTGCGCGTGATGACAGCCGAGGCAGTCGCCGTCGGGCAAATCATGCAGAGCATAGCCCCCTCGAGGACCACTCGCAGCCCGCTGTGTGGCAATGCTATGAGTACCAGAGCAATGCCGGAGAACGCGCCTGCCTGTATCAGCAGCAGCCATTTGTGCCAGCGGCACAGGCGCAGGTCGTGCAGGTCAAGGCGGCAGAACGTCAGGAAGAGCATGCTGAAAATGAGCAGCGGCTGCACCACCTCAACGCATGACAGCGCGGCGTGGCGCACCTCGGCAGGGAAGGGGAGTGCCGCGAATATGAAATAGCCCGCGATGCCAGCTATCATCGACACCACGAGCACCCAGTCTTTCAGGAATTTCAGAACTTTCATCCTGGTTGGAATTTTGCTCTGCAAAGTTACTCAAAAGCCGCGTATCCGCCAACGGCTGCGTGGCAAAATGCCTACAGCAGACAGAGGATGACGAGCTGCGCCATGATGACGCGCATGAACATTGTCAGCGGGTAGACTGTTGAGTACGCCACTGCCGGCAGGTCATTGTTGGCCACCTTGTTGGCGTATGCCAGAGCCGGCGGGTCTGTATATCCGCCAGAGAGCAGACCCATGATTGAGAAATAGTTCACCTTGTATTTCGCACGGGCGATGATGCCAATCACCAGCAGCGGGATGACCGTGATGATGAACCCGTACAGCACCCACATTGCGCCGGTGGAATTGAAGACCACGTTGGCGAAATCCTTGCCGGCAGAGATGCCCACTGAGGCGAGGAACAGGCAGATGCCTATCTCGCGCAGGAGCAGGTTGGCCGCCGAGTTGGTGTATGTCACGAGGTGGAATTTCGGGCCGAATGCGCTGATGAGTATAGCCACGACGAGCGGGCCGCCGGCCAGACCGAGCTTCATAGGCACGGACATCCCAGGGATTGCGAACGGTATCATGCCGCAGATGATGCCCAGGAAAATGCCGACAAACATGGTGAACAGGTTCGGCTCGTTAAGGCGTTTCATTGAGTTGCCCACACGGTCTGCAAACCGTGCGATGTCAGACTGCTTGCCGACCACTGTCAGGCGGTCTCCCATCTGCAGGCGCAGGCTTGCGCTTGCCAGCAGGTCGACGCCGGCGCGGTTGACGCGCGTCACGTTCAGCTTGTAGCCCATAGGTATGCGCAGCGAGCCGAGGCGCACGCCGTTGTATTCAGTCTTGGTTATGAGGACGCGGCGCGAGATGACAGGGCCGTTCTCCATCTCCCATTTCTTCTCGACGAGCGGGCCGATGAAGCGCACGAAGATCTCCTCGTCCTGCACCGAGCACACCACCAGCACCAGGTCGCCCAGGTGCACCTCGTCGTCAGACGTGGGTATTATCAGCTTGCCGTCAGGCCGCTCGATGCGCGAGATGACATAGTTGCAGGTTATGACCGTATGCAGCTTGCGCATGCTCAGTCCATCGATGAGTTCGTTGGTCACCCGCACTGTGATGATGTGAGGTGCGAGCTGCGAGTCGTTCTGCTCCTTCTCTACCTCCTTGGCCTCTTTCTCGATGTTGATGCGGAAGAACTTCTTTATCAGTATCATCACTAGAATTATGCCTATGACGCCGAGCGGATAGGCCGCAGCGTAGCCCATGGACATCTCCTGTGAAATCTCGTAAGCCTGTGAATTTACCTGCAAGACTGTCTGCTGCGCCGCTCCGAGCCCGGGGGTGTTGGTGACGGCGCCGCTCATCACGCCTACCATCTGCGATATCGAGGTCGCGCCGTCATGTCCCCCCTGTACGTAGAACAGGGCGACTGCAAGGACTACATTGAGGCATACGCCCGTCAGCGCGAGCAGGTTGAGGCGCATCCCTCCCTCCTTGAACGAGGAGAAGAAGCCCGGGCCCACCTGCATGCCTATCGAGAAGATGAAGAGGATCAGGCCGAACTCGCGCAGGAAATGCAGCGTGTCTATGTTGACCACATACCCGAAGTGCCCCACCAGGATGCCGACAAACAGCACGAATGTCACGCCGAGCGATACACCGAATATCTTGATTTTGCCGAGGTAGATGCCGGCGAAAATGACGAATGAGTACAGCAGAATCGATGTAGACAGCGATTCATTGCCCGGAGATAATAGATCTAACAACCAGTCCATCGTATGAATGTAGTTTGCAGCAGATGCTGTATTGACTGCATCTGAATTGACGGTGCAAAATTAGCAAAAATAGCCCGCATAGCCAAATTCGCGCCGCCGCTGCACCCTGTCCTGTCAGTACAGCAGGCCGAACAGCCACAGCGGTGTCTTGTTGCCGATGCCGCACTCTATGCCGTCAGCCGCGACAAAGCTGTCTGGGATGTCCTTGATTTGCCGGAAACTCTTCCGCGCTCCGCCGACTTCGAACAGGTAGCGGCCGTCTACAAGCAGGTCTCCCTCTTTGGGGTATGCCACTTCGTGGTCTTTGGACATCATTGAGGCGAGGAACGATTCGTGCACCTTGCCGGTGTCGGCATAGCCCATTGCATACAGTATGGACGGGTTGTCGAGCAGCACTTTCTGCGGCTTTGCCATCGACTTCGGGTTGTGTTCAGCCTTGTAGTACAGCAGCCGCAGTATCTGTGACCGCTCCAGCAGCGACAGCATTTTCACCAGTTGGTTTTTGGTAACGCCAATCATGTCGGCAGTCAGCTTCGCGTTCAGCGGCGACGGGCTTTGCGATGCCATTATGGTGAGCAGCTGCTTGGTTTTGACCAGTGTGGCATACTCCACACGCTCCACTGCCGGTATGTCATAGTCGATTACGCTTGACACCATATTGTTGACGCGGGTCAGGTAGTCGGCTTCGGTCTCGTTGGTATAGAACGGATAGAAGCCGTGGCGCAGGTACTTGCCGAATGATTTGAGGATGTCCATGCCGGCGGTCAGTTCGCTTGCCAGCCGCTCATGATTGTACAATATGTCTTGCAGTGACACCTTCGCGAGTTCCAGCCCCTCAAAGGCGAGGTATTCCCTGAATGACAGCCCAGGCATCGAGTACATCAGGCAGCGGCGCGAGAGGTCGGCGGTGGACTGGTCTATCTCAAGCAGGGACGACCCTGTGAACACGATGCTCATGTCAGGGCAGAAGTCATACACGTTTTTTATCTGGCGTTCCCACCCCGGCAGACGGTGAACCTCGTCAATGAACAGGTGCGTGATCCCCTTCCCCTCTGCCATTTCCGCGAGGTCGAGCAGCGTGTGGCTGGCAAACCAGATGTCGTCGAGCGACACATACAGAGCCTTGGATGTGTCAGGAAATGCCAGCTTGATGCGTTGCAGCATCAGGGTGGTCTTGCCTACGCCTCTTGCGCCCTTTATGCCGACAAGCCTTGTCCCCCACGACACCTCATTGTACAGGTGTCGGATATGCTTGGTCGAGGTATGGTTGAGCAGCCGGTTGTATTGTCTTGTCAGAGTCTCCATGTGCGTTACTTGTATCTGGCTGCAACGTTACGAAAAATATCTTTGCAAAGACCGTTTTGACGAAATGATTATTGCAATAATCGTTTTGCGCGGGTTGTTATTGCAAGGACATCTCTTCGGCTAAGTGCTGTCAAAGTAGGGACACGGCGTGCCGTGTCCGCTCGAAATCACAGCAAATCAACAATATAGCCACTTGTCGCTCTTCGGACACGGCACGCCGTGTCCCTGCCTTGGCTGCGCTGCTGCTTGTGCAGATGCTGCGCCTGGTATGCCGACTTTATATAATAATGTGGCGGAGGGGATGTAGAGGCCGATGCGAGAGTAAACTGCGTTCACAATGCAGCTCTGCTGTGAAAATGAACTATAATCAGAGAGGGCGTTTTCGTTCATTTCTCTTCGCAAGAGAAGTACATGTGTGGTAATTGTCTTAAAATCAGCGATGTGGCGGATTTGTGGCGTGTGAGGAATGCCTTAAAAGCGGGACAGGACGGTCAACTGCAAAAAAAATTGGCATCGAAAATCTGCCAATGGAAATAATTATGCCGTTTTTTTCGTTTTTTCTTGCGTGGTTAGTTGGAAAGTTGTAACTTTGCGGCGTAGATAACTTCTCTTACAAAGAGAAATTACCGCTAACAATAGATATGTACCTGATTTGTAAATACATAGCTAAACTGATAACTGCGGCTGAAGTGCAGGCTGCTTACGCCTGTTAGCACTCGGCTTATAGTTCTTGAGACGTCATACAAATAATCACCATACCAAATAATAATGATTATGAAGAAAATTATTCTACCAATGTTCGCTCTGACAGCAACCGCGATGCTGCTGCCCTCATGCTCGAGCGACGACATCGACATCCAGACAGGCGACGCGACAGTGACCCTGTCAGCCACGCTTCCTGACGGTCTCCAGACCCGAACCTTCGGCGACGGCTACACCGCCAAGCACCTCCAGATGGTAGTGCTGGACGGCGACACCAAGCTCCCCGTGTTTGCCGGCGAAAAAGACGTTTACTCCGCAACGTTTGCCGACAATTCCCTGACTGCCAATGTGAACGTACGCCTCGCTTCTGGCAAGACCTACACCGTGATCTGCTGGGCTGATGCCGCAGAAGGCTCACCTTACGAGTTCAGCACCACTGACTACACTGTAAAGGCGACCTACGGCGAAAACTGCATGGTGAATGACGACAGACTCGACGCATTCTATGCCGCCGAGACATTCACCGTCAAGGGCGACGGCACGCAGACCATCGAGATGCGCCGCCCCTTCGCCCAACTCAACATCGGCGCTGATGACATCAAAGCTGCCAATGCCGCCGGATTTGAGGCTGCGACGGCAAAGGTCGCTCTCCCCGTCTACACCGGCTTCGACCTGCGCAACGGCAATGTGACTGACCGCAAGTATGTCAATTTCAACTACAACACCGTCCGTCCCGACGGCGAGACATTCCCCGTGGCTGGTTACGAGTACCTGACCATGAACTACTTCCTGACAGGCGCAGATAAAGAGCTCGTCGAGGACGTGAAGCTCACGGTGCGCGGCAACGGCGGATCTGAAATCGAGCGCATGTTCAACTCTGTGCCCGTGCAGCGCAACTACCGCACCAACATCTTCGGCTCGCTCCTGACCAGCTCCCAGAATTTCAATGTGGTTATCGAGCCTGATTTCGACGGCGCATACATCCACCTTACCGAAGACATGACTGCCGACAAGACGATGGTAATACGCGGCAAGGGCAACATCCTCGACCTCAACGGCAAGACCTACTCCGCCTCAGGCCCGATAGCAGACTTCAGCAACGGCGACAAATGGTCGATGTTCTCTGTACGCGGCGAGCTGACCGTCTCCGGCAACGGCACAGTCACGCCGGTTGCCCAGGTAGACGACGCTTTCGCGTTTGACGTTCAGGAGGGCGGCAAGCTCATCATCGAGGACGGCAACTTCTACGGCAACGACCATGTGGTGTACGTGTTCTCCGGCGAGGCTGAAATCCGCGGCGGACGCTTCGAGCAGCTGACAAGCTCTGTAGACTGGGTCAAAGACTACGTCCTCAACTGCTACGATGCAAATTACAAGAACGGCACAGCCAAGATTACGGTCAAGGGCGGCGAGTTCATCAACTTCAATCCGGCTGACTGCAATGCCGAGGGCAAGCATACCAACTTCGTGGCAGAAGGCTACGTCTCCGTCAAGGTGCCCAGCACAGACGGCAAGGATCACTTCGTAGTGAAGAAAGCGGGCTTCTACAATGACTACTCCGAAGTGTTCGGCACGACCATTGACTATGTCCTCGCATTGAAGAATGTTCACTTGCAGCCCGCAGCCGACGCGGCCGACAGCAGAATAACAATGGCTGCCGGCGGTGAAATCAGAGGAACAGACACCAGTAGCGTATTTTATTTTGGCACCACTGGAAAGGCTCAAAACTGCACCGTCAGCGGCCAGGACGGCGTGATTTCTGCAACAAGTTCGGGTTCCTGGAGACCTTCTCTGTTCGATATGTCCTGCGGTTCTGCCCTCACAATCGAGGGCAACAACACGTATGTGAGCCAAGGCCGGGTCTTCTATATGAGGGAAAGCACTGTGACAGTCAAGGGCGGCCACTTCAATACTACCGATACGAGAAGCGACTCCGGATTGTTCGAAATCGGATATATGTATGGCACAAAAGAACTCAAGGTGTATATACAGGGTGGCGTGTTTGAATACGGCAATCAACTGGTATACAACGACCCCGCCAACAAGAAGGCTACAGTTGTGTTCGAGATTTCAGGCGGCATATTCGTAGGCAGCCAGCCTGATGCCAAGTACCTGAAGTCCGGCTACAAGTTCAACCAGATCACCTACAACGGCAAGACTGCATTCGAGGTAGTACCCGCATAACCAAATCCCGGTCGGGGAGGAGGCCTGGCACGCCGTGCCGCCTCCCCGGCTGCTGATAACATCAGAATAACAAGAGACACTCAATGTGGAGGCGCACCATTTACGGGTGCGGCTCTGCATTGAAAACCAGAACGGGATGCGATTTTGGCAGCAGGTACTCGCGATTTCTCTTTGTAAGAGAAGTTGCACTTTCAACTATCTGTTTATCAGCGAGATGCCTGTTTTTTGATGTAAGGCGTTGACCCTTCACATCGCAGCAGTCTTAAATCTGTTAGTAGCAAAAATCGGCACTCGGAAATATTCACACCAAAAATTTCACCTTTTCTTGCCCATTTGCTGGAAAAGAAGTAACTTTGCGGCGTAGATAACTTCTCTTACAAAGAGAAATTACCGCTAACTACGGATATGTACTTGAATATTAGACATATAGCAATAATAACGATGTCGCTCGGCATGGCTTTCTCTTCCGCTGTTGCGCAAGAGAGAAGCGAAACGCCCAGGCGGCTGCCTTCGGAGCAGTTGCTCCCGGAGGGGGAGGAGGTGCAATACGTCATCACGGCGCAGGGCGACACCCTCACCCGCAACGAGGCTCTCAACCTGCCTCTGAATGACGACTGGCAGCGCCACGTGTATGTCAAGAGCGACGTGCTGGCGTGGACAATGCTGCTGGCCAACGTACATGGTGAGCTCACCGTGCGTCCGAACATGTCGGTCGTGGTGCCGGTGTACTACTCGGCATGGAACTACTTCAAGTCGACACTCAAATTCCGTATGTTCGCTGTCCTTCCCGAATACCGTTACTGGTGGGGAGGCAGCGATGACGGGTGGTATGCCGGAGCGCATCTGGGCGTGGCGTGGTACAACTTCGCCTTCGACAAGCGGGTGCGCACGCAGGACCGCAACGGGGGACGCCCGGCCTTCGGAGGCGGCGTGAACGCCGGCTGGCGCATGCCCCTGCGCAAGGGCAGCCCGTGGAAGGTGGAGTTCTCGCTGGGCCTGGGCGTGTACTCGCTCGACTACGACAAGTTTGAGAACCGCCACAACGGCCCGCTGCTATACTCGCGCAAGAAGGCGTGGTTCGGCATCGATCAGCTCTCCGTGACATTCTCGTACATGTTCAACATCAAAGACTGGAGGAAATGACCATGGCAGCGACAATGTATGCAATATACCGGGCTTGGGGGCGATACGCCGCCATGATGCTCTGTGCTGTGGCCCTCCTCACCGCAGCCACTTCGTGCGGCGTGCACGAGTTTCCCGAGGACGAGGACCTGACCGAGGAAGTGTACCTTGAGCTGGACTTCACCGGCTCTTACGATATGGACTTCTACAAGACGATTGACTATATGTCGCGTGACGGCGGACAGGGCTACGACATACGCTATGTGGTCAACGCCTATCCGCTGGTGGAGGACGGCAGCCGCAGCCGCGACAGCCGCACGAGCCGCGTGGCTGTAAGCTCTACTGTCGTCACCAAGAGCGACCTGACCGACCTTAACCACACGGTGCGCCTCGAGCTGCCGCCGGGCAAGTACAACTTCCTGGTGTGGGCAGACTACGTGGAGCACGGCAAGACGGACGACCTGTACTACGACAGCTCCAACTTTGAGGAGGTCATCCTGACGAGCCGCGACCATTACGTGGGCAACACCGACCTGCGCGATGCGTTCCGGGGCGAGAAGGCTGCGGACATCCCCACGGCAAGCGAGGACGGCGTGACGCGCGTCCATGTTGACATGGAGCGTCCGCTGGCGAAGTTCAAGTTCATCAGCAACGACGTGGTGAAGTTCCTTACCGAGGTGCTGCGTTCCGACGACCCGGAGAACGTGGCCAGCCGCATCAACGCCGGCGACTTCCGCGTGGTGTTCCGCTACAGCGGCTTCGTGCCCTGCTCATTCAACATGTTCACCAACCGCCCTGCCGACGCATGGACGGGATTGACATTCGAGGGGGGCATGGTGCAGATAGACGGCGACAACGTCGAGCTGGGCTTCGACTACGTGTTCGTCAACGGCCACGAGTCGACGGTCACAGTGGCGGTTGAGGTCTATGACCGCCAGGGGACGCTGCTGTCGCGCAGCTACCCGGTAGACGTTCCGCTGGTGCGCAACAAGGTGACGATAGTGCGTGGGCAGTTCCTGTCGGTGCTTGCCCAAGGCGGCATCGGCATCGACCCCGGGTTTGAAGGCGAGTACAACTACGAGTACAAGTGACCCCAAACACGACATCAACATACGCGATAACAATCAAATAACATACAAATCTCTTGTTATGAAAAAGACCAATTATCTATCCATGTTCGCTCTGGCGGCAAGTGCAGCGATGCTGCTGCCCTCCTGCTCGAGCGACGACATCGACATCCAGACGGGTGACGCGACGGTCACCCTGACGGCAACGCTTCCCGCGTCTCTCCAGACCCGCGCCTTCGGCGACGGCACGACAGCCAAGAACCTGCAGATGGTAGTCTGCGAGGCCGGCGACAGCGGCATCAAGGGCGGTAACCTCGCCGTGTTTGATGACGGCACAAAAACTGTCTACACCACTGCATTTGCCGGGAACTCGCTGACAACCAATGTTCCTGTCAAGCTCGTGACAGGCAAGACATACGCTGTCATCTGCTGGTCTGACGCCGGCGAGGCTTCTCCTTATACATACGACGCAGAGAACCATAAGGTAAAGGCCGACTATACAGGCTTCACCACAAGCGACGAGAACCTCGACGCATTCTACGCATACCAGACATTCACCGTCGAGGGTGACGGCACGCAGACCATCCAGCTGCGCCGCCCCTTCGCGCAGCTCAACATAGGCACAGACGACCTCGCAGCCGCCAAGGCAGCCGGCTTCACAGCAGCAACAGCCGAGGTGACAGTGTCCGTGTCAGACCACCTCGACCTCGTGACTGGCGAGGTTAACAAGCCTAAACCAATAGCATTTGCTGCCAAGGCACTTCCCGAGGGCGAGACATTCCCCACGTCAGCCGGCACGAGCTACGATTACCTGGCAATGAACTATGTCCTGACAGGCGTTGACAAGTCGCTCGTAGACGTTGAGCTGACAGTGAATGGCGTGAACGGCGCACCCATCAGCCACACGTTCAACACAGTGCCTGTGCAGCGCAACTACCGCACAAACATCTTCGGCTCGATCCTGACCAACGCCGTGAACGTGCATGTTGAGATCGTGCCCGACTTCGACGGAGAAGGATACAATTACGACGCTACCAAGCTGGTACGCGACCTTGCAGCCGGCCGCGACATCACGCTGACGACAGACGTTGAGATGCGTTCAACCGGCTTCGTGGGCGAAGGCACAACCTCCAAACTCAACCTCAACGGCAAGACCATCTTCAACACAAACGACGTGTGGGAGAACAAGACCACAATCGGCGGCGAGACAGAAGAGAACTGGTCGCTCCTCAGCGCCGCAGGCGGCACGCTTATAGTCAACGGCGACGGCAAGGTTGAGGCAAAGGCAAACGACTGCTATGCAGCTGACGTGCGCGACGGCGGCAAGATGTTTATCAACGGCGGCCACTTTGTCGGCAACGTCCACGCAGTCTATGTACTCGAGGGTGAACTGGAAATCAACGGCGGTACATTTGAGGTAATACAGAAATATCCTGACGCAGCAAAGGCTGACGAATTTGTTCTCAACTGCTATGACAAGAATCGCGCAAATGGCACAGCCAAGATTACAGTCAAGGGCGGCAAGTTCATCAACTTCAACCCGGCAGACTGCTGGGCAGAAGGCGAGCATACCAACTTCGTCGCTGACGGCTACGCATCAATACTTGTCAGCACCAGCCCCATGACCTACGAGGTTCGTCCTGTCTCCGCAGAATCAACAGTCAATGACGCGGACGGACTTACTGAATTGATGACCAAAGGCGGTCTCGCGGTTATAGATGCACAACTGGAGTCAATGACTAGCTTTATGGTGAAAAATTCTACGACTCTCGTCTTAAATGAAGGTGCTGTTGTTTCCTGTACGGGCGCAAGGCAAGATCTGTCTAGTGCAGCTGCTATCATGGGAACTGCGGCGCTTACAATTGCCGGAAATGGCGGCAAAATCGTTGGTCCCACAATTGCTACGGGGCAGCAGTCGACTTATGCTATTCAGTGGGGTCCAAAATCCCTTGATATCCTGACTATTTACGGCAATGTGACTATTGACGGCGGAAGCGGAAGCGTAACGAACAATGCAATTTACTTGACACGGGGTACTTTGAAAATTTACGGCGGTACATTCCGTACAGGCGTAAGCACTGGCACCGACAAGAATTCAGTTATACTGCTCAAAGCTTCAAAAGGGAATCCTGCTGAATGCTACATCTATGGCGGTGTGTTTGAGTGTGAAGGAGATGCTTCATGCATGCTCGATATAGCGGAAAATAGCAAGGGTACGAATACATTGAAAGTCTATGGCGGCATATTCGTAGGCTTCAACCCGGCTGACAATGGCTCTGAAGGCGAACACACTAATTTTGTAGCTAACGGCTACAAGTCGGTGAAAATGAAAGACGGCTACCACGGCAAGGAGGCTTGG
>CAKUKR010000040.1 GCA_934663645.1 uncultured Muribaculaceae bacterium
CCTTCAGCATCGACTACGACACCGACACAGCTGTTGACGGCATCTACGCAGAGGGCGGCATGACATACCGCGACGGCATGCTCCACATCGCAGGACAGGCCACAGACCTGGCAGTATGCGACCTGGCAGGACGTGTAATCCTCTCCATGCCCGCATGTACAGGCAGCGTGACACTCCCCGGCGAGGGCATGATGATAGCCACCGCAACAATCGGCGGCAAGACCGTGACACTGAAAGTGATGAGATAATCCCCCTTTCAGACAACACAAGACTGGAGGGCGCACCATATAGCAGGTGTGCCCTCCCTTCTTTATGCTCCCGATGAAGCTTAACCGTATTTCAGGCTACTGCTAAATCGGCGTTAAATCAGCGGTTTGCATTTGATGTGCAAAATTAATGTGTTAATTTCGCAGTCGATTTAACACTAACGCAATAAGAGATTTATGAAGAGAATAATGACCTTGGCACTTTTGGGACTGACTATGCCGCTCGCCGTAATGGCCAAAGGCAACGTCACCGGGTCTGTCTTCAAAAACGGAGACGGGACGCCCATCGACTTCGCCGTAGTCCAGCTGATTGACGCCAAGACCTCGCAGCCCACCGCATACGGTGCCCAGACCGACGAGGACGGAAACTTCACCATCCCTGATGTCAAGGACGGTGAATACATAGTACGCATCACCAACCTCGGCTCCGTGCCCCAAGAGCGCACAGTCACCATCGCCGGAGGCAATGCCTCAATAGGCAAAGTCGGCCTCTCCGACGACGAGAAGATGCTCGAGGAAGTCGTCGTAACAGGAGTGAAAGGGCAAATGCACTTCGAGCTCGACCGCAAAGTCTTCAACGTAGACAGCAACATCGCCTCCGCCGGCTCGTCAGCCTCCGAGCTGCTCGAGAGCATACCCTCCGTAGAGGT
This sequence comes from uncultured Muribaculaceae bacterium, assembly GCA_934663645.1. Lineage (GTDB taxonomy): Bacteria > Bacteroidota > Bacteroidia > Bacteroidales > Muribaculaceae > Lepagella. The sequence goes on from CAKUKR010000040.1 coordinate 917, forward strand.
AGACCAGGACGGCGAAGTATCGCTGCGAGGCAACTCCTCCGTAACAGTGTGGATAAACGGCAAAGAGTCGGGCATGACCTCCGACAACCGCGCGCAGATACTCGAGCAGATACCCGCCGAAACCATCGACCGCATCGAGGTAATCACCAACCCCTCAGCCAAGTACAACCCCGAAGGTACAGCCGGCATCATCAACATCATCCTCAAAAATGACCTGCGCACCGGATACTTCGGCAGCGCGGAGGTAGGAGCGAACTCACGCGGCGGCGCCAACGTCAACGGCAACATCAACTACAACGTCGGACGCTTCGAGACATTCGCCGGCCTCGGCCTGCGCATGCGCCACAACAAGGGCGGCTCTGAAAGCCGCCGCTTGTTCGACAACGGCGACTACCTCAACTCTGACGCTACATCGCGCAACCACGGCGACAACATATTCCTCCGCCTCGGCGCGACATGGCACGTCACTGACCGCGACGACATCTACGCAAGCGGCTTCGCTATGTTCGGGCACCGCTGGGGACACTCACAGACACAATACGCATCTACCGTCCCCGGACAGTGGCGCAGCAACTCCAACCTCTCGCGCGAAAACAGCGACAGCCAGGGCGCGCACATCGAGTGGGGATACAAGCACTCATGGAACAGCTCCCACACCCTCGACGCAAACGTGTCGTTCAACCGCTGGGGAGGCCCAATGTGGACAGGCTACAACCAGGAGCAGACATTCGAGGACGGCAGCATCGCGTCCGTATACCAGGAGGAAGACCAGCACATAAACACAAACATCTGGGAAGCCAAGCTCGACTACACCAACCAGCTCACCAAATGGCTCAAGCTCGAAGCCGGATACAACGGCAACTACAGCCACGAGAACACCCCCGTATCAATCCTCACCGGCACGACGCAAGACAACGCCACGCTCGACCCGAGGCTCTACAACCGGTTCATATACAACAACAACGTCTCAGCCCTCTACCTGACGCTCGGCGGCAAATACCGCTCGTTCAGCTTCTCCGCCGGCCTGCGCTCCGAATCATGGCAGGTGCGCACACGCTCCCTCGGATACGGACAAGCCAAGGCAGACGTCCCTGAATACAAGAAGAACTTCTTCGCCCTATTCCCCTCCGCGTTCATCTCATGGTCGCTGCCACACGACAACGAACTGCAGCTCAACTACACGCGCCGTCTGCGCCGCCCCTGGGGGCCGCAGCTCAACTCGTTCCGCAACATCGAGGACCCAACAAACATACACATGGGTAATCCCGAACTCGAGCCAGAATACACCAACTCATTCGAGCTCAACTACATCAAGTCATGGACGCAGCACATGGTTTCGCTCTCAGCATACGTCCGCTCGTCAGACAACATGATCAGCCACATATCATTCATGGGAGAATCAACCATCACCCCGGGCGAGCAGACCATGTACCTCTCACACGCCAACGTCGGCAAGCAGGTCAACTCCGGCTGCGAAATCGTAGTCAAGAACAACCTCTTCAACCGCGTCCTTGACCTGACCACCACAGCCAACCTCTACAACAACCACATCAGCGCATGGAGCACGATTTACCCCATGGACGGCGTGGACTACAAAATCTCCGGCGCACGCCAGAACAGCTTCGCCTGGGACATCCGCTGCATGGCGTCTGTACGCATGCCATGGGGTCTGTCGTTTCAGGCAACGGGACGATACAACTCGCGAACATTCACAGCGCAAGGCACACGCGAGCCCGGCTGGGACGTTGAGGCCGGAATCCGCAAGACCGCAGGCAACTGGTCATTCTCGCTCAACTGCCGCGACATTTTCGATTCGCGCCGCATGCACCACTACACATACGGCGACGGCTACACACAGGAAGACAAACGCTGGCGAAGCGGGCGCACTCTGAGGTTGACCATCAAATACAGCTTCGGCAACATGAAGTCACGCAAGAACGCGCTGCTCAACGATCAGGAACCCATCGACGCAAGCGGATACGGCGGCGATTGACACAATGCGCACACGCATTCGCGCTGCATGACACCATACACCCGGGGACGGCACACCAGTGCCGCCCCCGCTGTTATATGCCCAATAAACCTTCGTGCTTTCCGAGTGCGCGGAACTCTCCGAGCTCTCGCCTTTGTCCCATAATTCGCCTTGCTGCAAATGCACTTCTCTCCGTAAGAGAAATTCATGACGATAAGACGCTAACTGTCAGAATATTGTGATTGAGATTGCGCAAGAGAAGCGCACAGAATAGCCTTTTGGAGGTGATAAAGGCAGTGGTAAAATGCGGTCAAGTATTGTAAAAATCAGAAGTTTACGCTAACTTTGCAAAACCAAAATTTCTCTTACGGAGAGAAATTACGCACCAAGAGCCGTCAACTCGCTGATTACCACAGTGTAAGAACTTCCGCGTCGTAAAGAGATACGATAAGAGATGTCCTGCATACCCGCTCGCGCTGCCTCTCTCCGTGACAGAAGTTTGCAAATGAACTAAAACAGATTTATATGCATACGCTGATAGCAAACACGGGCATACAGACACTGACGTTCCGTATATCCATTGATATGCAAGACCGCCACAAGCAGTGGTTTCACGAGTGGTACGACAACGACAGCGGCGAGTGGAAACTCGAGCCGGTACATGAGGTATGCTCCGAAGACCAAGGCGCGTGGTATTACCGCAAGGCCGAGCTGAGCCGAGCCGGCTTCCTCGCCGCCGGCGTGACCTCGATTGAAATCAGCGACCTGCAGCATGCCGGCATATCGCCGCTTTTGGTAGACGGCGAAATGTGCAGCGGCGTACCAGGTGAAGTCTTCAGCCTCACCTTTTCCGACAAGGCCAACTCGTTCAACGCTTTCGTGAACGAATGGCTGCCCGCCCCCTACTTCTTCAACCGCACCGAACACAGGCAGACATTCGGCCCGCTCAACTGGGCCCGCTTCAAGCTCGTGCCGGCCGGTGAGGATGGCAGCCGCAAGCTGTACGACGTGCTGCTCGCTTTCGACACACGGGCGAAATACGAGGGCGACATAGCGGAAAGCGAGGTGCCCGTATTCCGCGACCGATACGGCCTCGACATCGACCTGTCGCTGTGCAACAACACCCTTGCCCTCTTCGACTTCTGCTCCTCCGGCAAGAGGTGGAGCTACGTTGACGAGCATCTCCTGCACCTGGTGCACCCCGGAGTGGCGCGTGTCGGGCTGCTGAAGGGCAACAACATACGCCGCATGGGATATGTGGCGTCCTACATATTTCTGATCAGCTACCTGCAAGAGAAGAACCTGCTGCCGGCAGTCAAGATGTACCGTGCCGACAGCGTGGTGACACGCGACGTTGACATGGTAATCGACATCGGCAACTCGCGCACAACCGCGTTGCTGACAGAGGAGCATGAGGGGCAGCTGGATTACTTCAAGCAGGTGCGTCCGCTCTCGCTTACGGACTATACAGACATGCTGGCATACGACGACGAGGGCAACGCACGCATACGCACCTACGACGAGCCGTTCGACATGCGGCTGGTGTTCCGCAAGGCAAGTTTCGGCAACTTCGGCCCGCGTGACAGCCGACAGTTCGTCTATCCCAGCTTCGTCCGCCTCGGCCAGGAAGCCAACTTCCTGATACACCGCGCCTCTTCTGGCGACGACAACGCCACTGGTGCGTTCTCGACATATTCCAGCCCCAAGCGATACCTGTGGGACAAGAATTCCAGTCACGAGGAGTGGCGGTTTCTCGTGCTGCCGGGAGAGCCGGACGACCATGTGCTCAACCTGCCGGGCATCTCCCCGATGCTCCGCAGCGACGGACGCTTCGACCCCAACGGCGAGGGAGGGCAGTCGTCACACTATTCGCGACAGTCGCTCATGACGCTGTCGCTGCTCGAAATGCTGGTACAGGCGCACACCCAGATCAACGGCATACTCCACCGGTCAGCGGAACACGGCTTCGGAGACGCAGAAAAGCCACGCCGCATCAAGCGCGTCATAGTCACCTGCCCCACCGCCATGTCCAAGCTGGAACGCGAGGCGCTGCTGCGCTGCGCCGGGGACGCTGTCAAATTGTTCTCCACGTTCTTCGGCATTGCCAAGGGCGACATGGCGGAGGTTATACCGCAGCCTGGCTCGCCGAGAGACGACACGCCCTCGCTGTATTACGACGAGGCTACCTGCTCGCAGCTCGTGTACATGTACGGCGAGGCCGGACACAAGTACAAGGGGTGCTGCGGCGAGTTCTTCCGCCTGTACGGCAGGCAAGAGGGCGACTGCCCGCCGTCGCTCACCGTCGGCTCGCTCGACATCGGCGCGGGAACGACCGACCTCATGATAAGCCGCTACACCTACGAGAAGGGTGATGTGACCACGCTGTCGCCCGAGCCGGTATTCTACGACAGCTTCTATTTCGCCGGCGACGACATGCTCAACGGCATGGTGAAAAACGTGATGCTCCTGAGCGAGGACAGCGCGTTGCGCCGCGCCCTCCACCACCTCTCCCACCAGGACTACCGCCAGCGCATAAAGAACTTCTTCGGACCTGACCACAACAACCAGACCCTCGCCGACCGCATGCTCCGCAAGGACTTCAACATACAATACTCCGTGCCGCTGATGTGCCATTTCCTCGAGCTGCTCAAGAGCGGCAGCAAGGACTGCATGGTGCGCTATGAGGACGTGTTCGCTGAATGTCCCCCCAACGAAAGCGTGATACGCGGATTTGCCCGCAAGACCGGGGAGCGCGGCAACGAGGGCATCGACGTGACCAAGCTTGAATGGAGGTTTGACCGCCAGGCTGTGTCCTCTGTCGTGGAGAAGGAGTTCGAGCCGCTGCTCAAGAAGGTGGCGACTATAATGTACGCGCACGCCTGCGACCTGATACTTCTCTCAGGACGGCCGGCATCACTGCCCGCAGTGCGCGAGATTTTCCTGAAATACTACCCCGTCTCGCCAGACCGTCTCATCCTGTTAAACAACTACTATGTCGGCGACTGGTACCCCTTCGGCAACAACACCGGCTACATCGCCAACCCCAAGACCATTGTGGCAATGGGAGGGCTGATAGCCCATTACGCCTCCGAACTCGGCGGAATGGGCAGCTTCGTGGTCAACCTCGAGAAACTGCGCACCGGGCTGAAGTCTACGGTCAACTACATCGAGGCCTCACGCGACGGACAGCCGATAGAGTACTTCATCACACCTGAAAACGCACAGGGCGACCTGACCGTAAGCCAGCTGCCGGCACAGCTGACAGTACGCCAGCTCGGCATGGACACATACCCGAGCCGTCCGCTGTACACCATCGCCTTCGACCGCGCACGCATCGCCGACCGCATACGCCGCAAGGCGTTCCTGACAGACGGCACTACGCTGACTGACAACCAGGTCAGAGCATTGACTGTGAACGCCATAGACGACCTACGAAAGCGCATGCCCTTCAAGCTGACAATACAGCGCGACAGCGACGACAAGGAAAACCTCTCAATCGTTTCCGCAATCGACCGCCACGACAACGAAGTCCAGGACGGAAACCTGGAGATGCACATCCAGAGCCTCGGCACAGACGACCGCTACTGGCTCGACTCAGGCGCGTTTAACTTCTGACACCACACGACATGACACACGACATAGACAAACATATCACCATAATCAACGACGCTCTCGCCTGGGCACGCGAGTACGGCAAGAACTCATTCCCCACAGAGCAGTTCAAAAACTACCGTCGCGAGCTGGCCAAGATACGCGGCGTACTGTCGTCCAAATGCTCCGCCGCAGCATACGGCGAGAGCCAGGTGGGCAAGTCATACCTCATGAGCAGCCTTCTCTCCTCCGCCGACTGCCCCTTTGAGATTGAGAACGGAGGCAGGAGGTACAGCTTCATCGACGAGCTGAACCCAAGCGGCGGCAACAACGCCAAAATCGAGTCCACCGGCGTTATCACGCGCTTCACCACAAGCCGCCAGACGCAGAAGCCGGCGGGAATGATACGCATCTCCAACCTCTCCGTGCTTGACATAATACTCCTGCTGGCCGACTCTTATTACAACGACATCAAGATAGACCCTGACAAGTCGCTGTCCGCCAACTCGATAAACTCAAAGCTGAACGAACTCGCCACGCTGTGGAGCGGTGCGTCAGCGCAACAGGACATAATAACCGAAGACGACATTCTCGACATAAACGACTACATACGCGAGGTCATAGGCAACGCCGCTGCGGCTGTGTACCAGTCAAACTTCTGCAAGGTCGTCGCACCGGTCATTTGCCGTGTCCCGCACCAGTGCTGGCCGGACGTGTTCAGCCTGCTGTGGAACCAGAACGCCGAGATAACCCGGCTCTTCGCCACCCTCGTCAACGCCTACGAGAAAATCGGCTTCCGCCGCGAGGTGTACGTGCCTTTCGACGCGGTGCTGCGCAGCAAGGGCACTCTGCTCAAAATAGAATGGCTCGACACCGTATGCGGCGCGAAGCCAGCCGTCAGCGACGACGGCAGCAACGACGACGTGCCGGTCACAGACATATACGACGCGGCAGGGCAGCTGGTGGCACGCGACTTCAACAAGGGGGAACTGTCCGCCCTGACAGCCGAACTGACATTCGAGTTGCCAATGCAGCTTGTCGAGGAGCGGAATTTCCTCAACCAGATGGACTTGCTCGACTTCCCCGGAGCAAGGTCTCGTGAAAAATACAAGGAGAGCGAAATCGCCACCGTGCTGCCGCGTATGTTGCGGCGCGGCAAAGTCGCGTACCTGTTCAACAAATACTCGCGCTCGCAACAGATAGGCTGCGTCCTGTTCTGCCACCACAACGACCAGAAAGCCGAACCCACCATCGGCGACACGATAAACAGCTGGATAGAGGATAACATCGGCAAGGATGCGCAGGAGCGGACACGGATGCTGCAAGACACCCGGGGCATCTCGCCGCTGTTCCTCATCGCCACGAAATTCAACATCGACCTGGAGTGTACCAAGAACGACAAGCAGGACGACACATCGACCCTCGACAAGCACTGGAACCGCTTTGACACAGTGCTGCCCGAGATTGTAGGTCCAAGCAAATGGCTCGACCAGTGGACTGTATCTGCCGGTGTCGCCAAGCCGTTCCAAAGCATCTACCCGCTGCGCGACTTCTACTGGTCTGCCAAGAACGGCCTGTTCGACGGCTACAGCGACGGCGAGACGAAATCGCCGGAAAAGAGCCTCCATTTCCACCCCGACTTCCCTGGATACATGGACTGCCTCAGGAGAAGTTTCCTCAGCAACCAGTTCGTCCGTGACCATTTCGCCAGCCCCGAAAAGACATGGGAAGAAGTCGCCACGCTGAACAACGACGGCTCGAAGCCCATAATCCGCGACCTCGGCGAAATATCGGGAGTGCTGGACGAGGCGCGCCGCAAGAGATGCCTCGAAAGGCTCATTGCCCTCAAAAAGGCTATCGACAGCACATTGCGAGTGTATTACGACGACACCGACGACGAGGCCAAGGACAAGAAAGTCCGTGCCATAGCCGGCCAGATACGGCGCACCCTGACATCCGCTATCGCCCGCGACCCCGGCACATTCGGCGGTGTGATAGACCGCCTTATGGTCAGCCCCGAGGCGATACGCAACATGGCATACGACATCATAGTGCTTCACACCGACAAGCCCCGAGACTTCAACAACATCAACATACTCCACGCAAATGCCGGCATTGACTCCGCCGCCCCGAGACAGGAAAACGTCAGACGGCTCATGTCCTTCACCCAGCTTGACACAGAGGACGAACTGAGCGAATACCTGAAGTCACAGGGCACAACTATCGACGAGGTCATCTCCGGCGACACGAACAAACTCGCCACAATTGGAGGCGTCATCACCAAGCATGCCACCGGCTACTGGACAGACCACCTCAACCGCGCCGCAGCGGAGATGTCAGAGACACTGCCCTGCGCCGACGAGCTGGTGTTCATGCTCACAACCCTGTTCAGCAAGCTGGGCGCAGACCGTGCCATGGCAGAGCGCATCGACCGCTACGCATCGCTGTTCGGCACAGAAGAGCAGATAAACGCTATCGGCGACTACGCCTCTCTAACGCTCAACAGCTTCGTCAGCACCGTAGGCCGTGAATATATGCCCGACAGCGAGCTGGAGAACCTGCGCAGCAAGGCCGGCCGCTGCAACATCGCCATCGACCTGTCGCCCGCTGCATGGGAAAAAGCCGCCGAGCCGCAGCCGCTCGAGGAGACCCTCCGCGTGTTTGACGACGCGGCAAAAATACTCAACAGCCAGCACGTCAACATGGACGCACTGCGCCGGTTGCCCTTCTGGAGCAACTACTACAAATGGGAAAACCTCGTCTTCATCGGCCTGCTCTACTCGTCTGACATCTCGCACTGCGACCCGGTCAGCAACGGCAAAGTCCGGGACTTGATAGACCGCAACCAGGCACTTTATTCAGGACAATGACATGGAAGACAAGCACACATTCATAGGGAAACGGAAAGTCTGCAGCACAGACCCTTGCGACTTCACAGACTATCAGGGCATCGGCAGCGACCCGATGTACAGACGGTACGAGAGCGTGCGGAGCATCATCGGCCACGTCATTGACCCGGCCTTCGCACACTTCCTCGCAGCTCCGGACTATTCCACAGAAGAAGATGTGATCAACTGGTACATCGATGACTGGACGGAAACGCCGGAGCGGCTCGCGGACATGACCGGCGACAAGCGGACACGGTACGCCGCCGTGAGAGACGCGACCTTGGCGCATTACCGCGATACGCTCGACAGCCTGTCGGGCGACGAGCTGCAGATCATGCTCGGGGCTTTGGTCAGCGCCGGCAATGACGAGCTGACATTCGGCTGCGACGGCAAGGTGTTCACAGTCGCATGGGGCATGAGGGTTGACACCAACAAGCACCCCATAATCGGCGAAGTGATACACGAATCGCCATACCGCGTCAAGCATGACGTGACTTTCGACCCGGGCGAGCACGGGCGCATAGCCTCTCCTCTCGGCGGCAAAATCTCGCTCGAAGAGGGCGCGGAGATAACGCAAAACGACATACCCGCAGTCGAGGCAGACAGCGGCTACGAGTTCACCGGCTGGCAGCCCTCGCCCCTCGGCGCGAAAGTCACCGGCGACCTCACATTCACAGCCGCATACCGCGTGGCGATACCCCCAATTCCACCCATTACCCCTGAGCCTGAACCAGATCCGATGCCACCGCAAGAGGCCGTATGCACCTTCAACGCCGGCCTGCACGGCTCGCTGCGCGGCGAGGGGATATTGACACGCCCCCTCGGCTATGTGCTGACGCCAGCCGACATTCCGCAGGTCATGCCCGAAAAGGGATGGACGTTCAAGGGCTGGTCTGCCAATCCGCGGAACACTTGCCTCAACGGCGACATGACATTCGATGCCGTCTACGAGAAGAAGCTGCCGTGGTACAAGCGGCTGTGGGACAGCTGGCTGAAATGGCTGTTGCTCGCACTGCTGGCACTGCTACTGCTGCTCCTACTCTCATGGCTGTTCCCCAACTGCCGTGGCTGCACGCACGCAGTCAACGGCGTGGCTGACCTCGACCGCGTCGTCACCGCAACAGGCGACACGATAGACGACAACGGCTATGCCAAGCCCATACCCCTCAACGACGGCAAGCTCCCCGACGGCGAAGCAATCGTCGCCCCCATACGCGGCGAGGACGGCAAAGCGCCCAACATAATCCGCAACCCGGGTGTGCCGCCCGTAATGGCAAACCGCCTGTTCCTCTTCCTCGAGGACGAAAGCGACAGCGTGGACGCGCTCGCTTCCGACTTCAAGAAGGCCTACCCCGACGACAAGTACTGCATCGTCGGCTACGACCGCAACGTGAAGTCGCTCGTCATACAGATACCCGAAAACGAGCGCGACAACATACGCCAGACCATCAACCAGCGCATACCGAACCACCGCTTCCTCGTCTTTGACGAGCAGATATACGAAATCAACGCAAGCATCGGCAGCCCGAGCGACACCAACACCAGCGGCGCGGCAAACGGCTGGCACATCGACGCCGTGCGTGCGCGGCAAGGGTGGAACATCACCAAAGGCTCGCCCGAAGTCACCGTCGCTGTCGTTGACGACGGCATCGATGCGGGACACCCGATGTTCACCGGGCGCATCAAGGACGCATACAACGTCTACACGCAGAACAACCGCCTGAGCCGGGGCGTAGGGCACGGCACACACACCGCCGGCCTTGCCGTCGGCTCGCTGCAATACCTCAGCCGTGGCGCAGCCGGCATCGCACCGGACTGCAAGCTGATGCCCGTCCAGGTCGTTGACAACAGCGTCTGCCCGATGTCCGCACTCGTGAGCGGCATCATGTATGCCGTCCACAAAGGCGCGGACGTGGTCAACATATCCATTGCACCCACGTTCCAGGGGCTGAACGCGCTCCCCGTAGAGGCGCAGCGCGAGATAATGCAGTCGCAGTTCAAGAATGTCGAGAAGCTGTGGCTTCGCGTCACCAGGCTTGCCGCAAGCAAGAGGACAATACTCGTGTTCGCAGCCGGCAACGACGACATCCTCTCCGGCATACCCCCCGAAAACCGCACCCAGTCGGCGATAACCGTCGGCGCGGTTGACAGCCGCCTCTACCCCACAGACTTCACCAACTACGGCACATGCACCGACATCTCCGCCCCCGGCAAAGGGATATACTCAGCATACCCCGTAGGCAGCTTCACCTGCTTCGACGGCACAAGCATGGCCGCGCCAATAGTCACCGGCACGATAGCGCTGATGAAGTCACTCAAAAAAGACCTCACCGTAGAGCAAGCATACAACGTCCTCTACCGCACCGGAGCCGACGTGTACGGCAACATGCCGCCCCTCGTGCAGGTAGACCGCGCATTGGAGGGCGTACGCAAGGGAGACTTCAGCAAGCCCGCCAAACGGCAAATGCGCCACGTGCCGCATGATGCAATCGACACAGGTGATCTTCCCATATCAGTAAAAGACGACACCGGCGCATACACAGACACTGTGGTGCCGAGCCCCATAGGCGGCACTGACGATGGCCCGATTGTCGACCGAACCGCGCCCGACGACAGCCGAGTACGAGGACGCGACAATGAAGTTGCTCCGCCTGTCTCCGGCAACGGCAGCGACTACGACCGGATAAGCCGGATAAGAGAACTAATCGAATATTACGAAAGGAAAATAGTAGAACTGGAAGGCCTGCTTCCTGAAAATCAGAACAACAGAAAAAAGACCAAGAAATGAACGAAAGACTGCAATTCTCATGGGGACACATCATCGCCTTCGTCGCGCTGATTGCCGTGAGCTACATATCATTCATGGGCATAACATACCTCACAGCCGGCAACTTCGTCGCCGCGCTGTTGGGCATGGCCGCAATAGACATCCTCTTCATGCTCTTCTTCATCGGGGCGCAGCAGATGAAAGCCTCCGGCGAACACATCAACCGCAAGATCATATTCGAGCGAATATTCATCTTCGGCTCGCCAATAGTCTTCATCGCCGCCATGATGCCCATGTCGCACTTCTGGACTGTCAAGAGCAACGAGACGAAGATAGTGGGCACATTCCAGGGGGCAATCAGCAGCGCAAAGCTGCTGTTCCCCGACTACGAGAAATATTCCGAAGACCGCATCGCAGCCTACGGCAAGTCGCTCGACCAAATCATCAGCGGCGGCAACGGCAGCCTGTTCTACAAGGCCGGGTTCGTCGAGGGCAAGACCGCCATTCAGAAGCAGAACATGCTCGAGACACTGCGGCTGCAGCTACTCTCCGAAAACTACACAGCAATCAAGACACCAGCCAATGCGTGGCTCGACAACGCCACGCAGTCCGCCAGCATCTGGAACGTATTCCTGCTCGGCAACACACGCAAAATCAAGAAGACACTCGTGCAGTGGGAGACCAAGCTGAAAGGCTTCAGCGAGAAACAGATGTCAAACGAGGCGCTGCTCTCCGAAGTGCCGCAGTTCAGCAGCAGCGGCGTATCAGCCGCCCTGTCCCAGCTCGACCAGATGAGCGCCAACTTCACCCAGTGGCACTTCCCCGCATTGCCAGGCATCATCTTCGGCATCGTCATCTACCTCATGCTCCTCTTCCCCTACATCCTCCAGGAACGCCACCCAAGAAGCATTTATCGGCTAATAGGCAATGAACGCCTGTATGGCATGGAGTGGATAAGAGCATTTATCAAAGGACGACGGCAGCCTGACAGCAACCGTGATGCTTGGAGCGACACCAAAGCCAACGAGAACTCTTCAAATGACTTCCCAGCCACATTCTAAGCCATTTGAGAAGCACGAAAGCAACAACAAAACACACAACAGAATATGCCAACAAAAGAAACTATACTCGACAACGTAGGGAACTACACACCTCCACAACTGGTGGAATTTATCCAATCAGAGATTGTTACCTACAATGAGCTGTGCAACGAGGAGGACTTCTCAGCCCCCGCGAGGGCTGAAGTCAAACGCCTCCTCGAACAAAAGCCTGTGACCCCACCAGAACCAGAACCTGCACCAGCACCAGCACGTGACGGTGATGATGACGATCTGTTCGGTTTTGATTTAGATGAATTCAAAAGTCAGGTCAAACAAATGTATGACAATCCGCCAATAGGCAAAGACGCACACAAAGCCGTGGCCGATCTTGTGAGCCAAGAACTTGAAAACGAGAATTTGTCAAAACAAGACCTGCTCGGAATCATCAAACGTGACAACAATTTCCTGAGTGCCTCAACGCTATACCAACTGAAAAAGGCAAACAAAATAACGACAAAGGACTTAACAAATTGCGGCATAGAAAAAGACTTCATCGAGCTAATGAACAATGACACGAAAAGAGGGAATTTTGCACCTCCTTCAAAGCCTCTTAACAAAATCTGCATGACATGTACCGAAGTGTACTTCTGGGGAATACCGACATCAGGCAAAACATGCGCACTTGGCGCAATCATGAGTGTAGCCAACAATGGCATCGTGGCAAAAACCATGAGCAAAAAAAACTGCCAAGGATATGACTACATGAACCGTCTGTCTTTGCAATTTCAACGAGACAAAATCAAGGTCTTGCCAGGCAAAACCCCCACTGATTCTACTTACGAAATGAGTTTCGAACTCACCGATAAAAATAACAAAGTCCATCCGTTTACCTGCATCGACATCGCAGGGGAAGTAATGTTGGGGATGTACGACGGAGACGTCAATGAACCTATGGAGCCAGTTTTCAAGGTACTCGTCGACAAAGCAACAAATAACCGCAAGATCCACTTCTTTGTAATCGAATATGGAGGCGAAAACCGTTTGTTCGATGGTCTGACACAACAGACCTATCTCGAAAGTGCGGTTAAATATCTCAAGGAAACAAACATCTTCAAAAAGGACACAGATGCAATATACCTCATCGTGACAAAAACAGACATGACAGGGAAGACAGGGACGGATCTCCAAAAAGAGCTGAGAGACTATGTCAACCTCCACTATAGAAGTTTCTATACTGGACTCAACCAAATATGCCATGATAACGGCATAAACGGAGGCGAAGTCGTGTGCATACCATTCTCTGTGGGAAAGGTTTGTTTTAAGTACTACTGCAAATTCGACGACAGTGCTGCATCAAATGTGGTAAGAGAACTGCTGACACGCAGCAAGGGATTCAAAAGCGGCAAACTTCAAGATATTCTAAACAGATTCAAACGATGAGCAAAATCGGACTACAAATCACTACATGTCAGGAGGGCTTTAGAAGAGGTGACCCTTTTAATGGCGACGGATCTTGGGAAAACCAGTGTATCGACATTAGAACCCCAATACTGTTACGCTATAACTACGACGATGCCGCAAAAGAATACGGTATGTTTATGCGCTTCAGCAAACAGGGTTCATACATCACTATCTGGAAGTTCCACTCCGGAAGCGAAAATGATTTTACGGCCTTTTGGCTGTTCATACCCTCTGGCATCAAGATAGAGGGAAAAGAGGTTCTTGATCTCATCAACAAGGTAAAAGAATCACTGCCCACCTTACACGAGGAACAAACCAAAAACGAAATCAAAGCCTTGCTCTCAAAAGAGTATCACAGAGATGAGAATGCACCCGACCCTATAGAGTCCAAGGGGAAAATGAGCGACAATGCAACATTGGCATTCCGCAAATACAAAGACGAGAATGAGTTGGCAGACCTTATAGGCAACAAAAGATGTCAAACATACTATGAGGACTATGCAGCTATTCTCCTGACAGGCCCGAATGGTCTGCAGCTGAAGAGTCCAAACGACATCAAAGACCTGACGAACGAAAAACTGGTCGAGTATGCTAAGCTGCCACTTCCCCAAAAACTCAACGAACAAGGCATCAAAGTCTTCATAGACAACAGCGAAAGCGAATATACTCAAAAGCAGAAGTTTGAAATCGGGCATGAAATCAACCTGACCTTCAAAAAGGACGACCGTGAAGACATCAATAGAAACAAAGTCAAGTTCGAAGATCCCGACACATTCTGGGAAAACGCAGCTGCCGATCTCAAGTGGGAGAAGAAAATCACTCGCGATATGTTCCATGTCACAGCCAAACCAGAAGTCGGCGATGAAGACCATGCTCCCGAATGTACAATCAAAATCAACGGCGAAAAACTCACAGAAAAAGGCATCCTAATCCAAGAAGACAAACTGTCCGAGGTTCACGTTGAAATAACACTGGAACACTTCGAGACACATCATTCAACCGACCTAACCTCGAAAAGCATCCCCATCAATATGGCAGAAAAGAAAGAATACACAAACAGCCAATACCAAAAGAAGGTCAATGATCTTGAGGACACAAAACGGGAACTCAAAGCGAAAGAGAAGGAAATCACCAATCTGAACAAAGACATTGGGGAAAAAAATGATGAGATTACGAAGCTGAAGGAAAAACTCCATAACGAGAAAAAAGAGAATACGGCGACAACAGACAAAGAGGTTGGCGACTCCCCCGATGATGATAAAGGGAATGTAGACGCCCCCAGCCATGGTAAAAAGGGGGAAAGGGGGAACAACAAAAAGGACAAGCAGAAGAATGAGGACGGCAATAATACACTTGACCCAGAGAAGCAGGAAGACCCCAAATCTCGCCTCACCAGTGAAAACGGACAGTCAGAAGAGAAAAGAAGAGAAAAGAATAAGTGGACAGTCTGGCTTATAGTTTATGCTGTGGTCACGACCGTGATCTCTGTCGTGTTGGCATTCGTGCTTTTGTCAGTCAGGACTCTCCCTGATTTGACTTCAGTCTCCTCCAACGACAATGCAACTGCCACAGCAACAATGCAAACAGAACAAGCCGCAATCGCAGAAATCACTGACAGTATTCCGGCAATCAACTACCTGAAGAACTGCGATGGCATACTTCTCAAAGACAGTTTGGAGCATTACCAATACACCAAAGGCCTGTGGGACGACCTCAACGACTTCAACCTCGAGAAAGTCATCGGCGAATGGGCTGAAAAACTCAGAGGCAGAGGAATACAATACTTCGAAGACATTGCCGACCATGCAAAGAATTGCATTGACAAGAATTTGCTCGACAAAGCCAAAGAGAAGAACAGCGGTCACTACAATAAAGCCGAAGACCTGAAAATCAACGTGAAGAATTACTGTAACTGGATTGATGCGGCGTGCGACAAAAACACTTCCTCAAATGATTCAGAAGACAAATACGGGAGCGGCTATTAAAAACGACAACCATCAAAACAACAAAAAATGAAGACTCGAATAAAGATAATATTGCTGATGCTGTTCACTGTAGGAGCAGTGACCGGAGTGCTTGCAACCGCGAAAAAAATAGCAGACCCACCAACAAAATTCCCGGTTGTAGACCAGTACTCAAAAGCAATACAGGCAGACGTGCGTGAACTTGACTCTGCGTCAAATTTCACGCAAAGCCGCAATCTGTATGTCGCCCTCGATGACAAACTTAAGCGTTTCCGTGCAGAGGATGTAATCGGAAATGACTCCGCCGACACCTGCCTAATAAGGATAGACACAAGCTATGGCAAACAGCTGAAAAAGTATTGTCACCACATACTAAACAGCCCAAACTGGACTGGCAGCCAACTTGCGACAATGATAGGTTATGCTGACGCTTTGTCTGCAGACAGACTGTCTGACGGCAAACAAGCTATCACCGACAGACTTGCTGCCTCATTCGCTGAACTGCACACGATTCAGAACAACTACAATGCCGCCCTTCAGGCATCTCGCAACACAGGGTACGTCAACATAGCTGATGCGAAAGCAAAAATTGCGAGGGCAAACGAGTTCAAGAACAAGCAGTATCTGAAGAACAACTTTTCGCTCGTGACAGCACTCAATGCCGTCCCCAGAAAGATTGCCGCCTCGCACTACTACCATGTGAACGCCATTGTAAACAAGCTCGCAAGATACAAAAGTTTGTCATACAACGACTACATAGATGCAAAACAGAAAGCAACCAAAGCCATAAACGAGTACAGGCACACTGAAATATACGAAGGTAACAAAAAGAGCATAAAACCCATTGAAGACCGGAAATGTAAATTGTGTAAAGCAGCTGATGTTTATTACAACAAGCGACAACACGGGCGAAAATCGAATTACCAAGCCGAAGACATCATAGGCTTGTTTGATTCAAGTGAATATGAATTTGTTGAATAACAACCTCACACACCCACTATAAGCAGACTGAAGAAATGAGGTCCGGAGGTTATACGAGTGACAGCCGTCCGCATTTCTTCGGGACGACAATGACAGCTTACTGGAAACTGTAAGCGTGCAACCAAGCGTATTTCAAGGGGGTGTGTCAAAATAGGCGCACCCTCTTTTTATGCGCAGCATGGTAGGGACACGGCGCGAATTTGCCGCCGGTGCGTTTGCCGCCCGAACTCTCACGGGGAGCGGGATATGTTACATCTTTGTGAAATATCGGGGCGGCAGAGCGCGGCTCGGATTATTATTGCTAACTTTGCAGCTGACACTCATACATCGCGCCTATGGATACCTCAACAAGGAAAAAGTATTTCTGGCTGCTCGCGGCCATTGTTTTCGTGCTTCTCTTCCTGTTCCTCGGCTTGTCGCCGTTCAACACCAAGGGTGAGCCGCGCGAGGCTGTGGTGGCTGTGTCAATGCTGAACCAGGACAACTGGATATTGCCGGTCAACAACGGCATCGACATGGCGTACAAGCCGCCGTTGTTCCATTGGTGCATCGCCGCATTGTCGTCCGTCTCGGGTGCGGTGACAGAATACACGTCACGCATGCCGTCGGCTCTCGCCCTCGCGGCGATGACGCTTGCCGGTTTCCTGTTCTATGCCAAGCGGCGCGGCACGCAAGTCGCGTTCATTGCCGCGCTGGTTACACTGACCAACTTCGAGGTACACCGTGCCGGCACAAACTGCCGCGTGGACATGCTGCTGACGGCGTTCATGGTCATTTCCCTGTACCTGCTGTACCGGTGGCATGAGCGTGACATGAAGGGTGTGCCGTGGGCCGCGATATTATGCCTGAGCGGCGCGTTCCTGACCAAAGGTCCGGTGGGGATGCTGCTGCCCTGCCTCGTCATCGCTGTTTTCATGCTGATACGCGGGCGGCGGTTCGTCGAGGTGCTGTGGAAACTGGCTTGCATCGCGCTTGCTTCGTGCGTGCTGCCGCTGCTGTGGTATGTGGCGGCGTACCGGCAAGGAGGCGACGAGTTCCTTCAGCTCGTGCTGGAGGAAAACGTGCTGCGCTTCCTGGGCAAGATGACATACGGCTCGCACGAAAACCCGGTGTACTACAATTTCCTGACCGTCCTGTCTGGCTTCCTGCCGTACACGCTTATGGCGCTGATTTCGCTGTTCACATTGCGCTATAAAGGGTGCATCACCGGCAAGCCGCGACAGTGGTGGACGCGCTTCAAGGCGTACATACGCGAAATGGACGACACGCGGCTGTTCTCACTGCTCAGCATCGTCGTCATATTCGTGTTCTACTGCATACCGAAAAGCAAGCGCAGCGTCTATCTGCTCCCGATATACCCGTTCATTGCGTACTTCCTTGCGGAATACATATTGTGGCTCGTGCGCACACGCCCTGGGGTGGTGAAGTCATTCGGACATATCATGGCGGCAATTTCGGTTGCCGTAGGCGGAGCGTTCATTTACCTCGGCTGCGGCGGGTCTGTTGACGCCCTGTTCAGCGGCAAGCACGCCGCACAGAATATGGAGTACGCACAGTCTGTTGCAGCCTCGTCGCACAACCTGCTTTCCGACGGGCTTGTACTGCTTATGCTGGCAGCGGCGGTGTCATACATCGCCATATACTCCCGACAGAAGTTTGACGCCAAAGGGTGCTGGCGGATGTTCGCGGTTGTCATCACGCTCTACATGGCGTTCGACGGCGTGTTCGCGCCGGCAATAATGCGAGTCAAGACCGACAAGTATGTAGCAGAACGGATTGCGGAACTCGTGCCGCAAGGCAAGCTGTACTCGTGCCACACTGGCCAGACCTCCGGCAACCCGAT
>CAKUKR010000041.1 GCA_934663645.1 uncultured Muribaculaceae bacterium
CTGATGGCAGAAGGGCATTACTTCTACGCCGCCCTTGACCGCGCCATCTCCCTGCTGCACGATGCAGCGGAGGGGTGAGCCGGATTTGCGTATCAGGAATAAATAAACTATCTTCGCACCATAAAACGGCGAGGGGCTTTTGACCCGGCCCGGCATACTAATACAGCATCATGAACACTCGACGAGGCAAACTCTACTTCAGATACGGCACCATGGGCTCTGCCAAAACGGCATTGCTCCTCACCACAGCATACAATTTCGAGGAGCGCGGCATGGGCTATATGTGCTTCAAGCCGGTCACGGACACACGCGAGAAGAAAAATGTGATACGCTCGCGCATCGGCATAGAGCGCACCTGCCAGTGGATATACCCCGACACAGACCTGTATGCCCAGGTCCGGGCAATGGCCGACCGTGGCGTGTCGCTCCCCGGGTGGCTGCTCATTGACGAGGCGCAGTTCCTTTCTGCCGAACAGGTTGACCAGCTCGCGATGACAGTTGACGACTTCGGGCTGAACGTGATATGCTACGGTCTGCGCACCGACTTCCGCACACACCTGTTTGAGGGGTCGCGCCGCCTGTTTGAGATTGCCGACACGATTGACGAAATCAAGTCTACCTGTTCCTGCGGACGCAAGACCATAGTCAACGCCCGCATCGACTCCAAGGGCAACATCGTCACCGAGGGGGCGCAGGTCGAGATAGGCGGCAATGACCGCTACATGGCCGTATGCCGCACCTGTTGGCGCAACAAGCGCATCGAGTCTGTGAGCCGCGACAGGCTTCCCTTTGAATCTGAGTGACATACGGCATTATATACCATGGAAAAGCGGCAGATACTCCTCACGTCAGGACCCATAGGGACGATGATGCTCGGACGGTTGCGCCGTGCCCATGCCGATGCCTCTCCACGCGACGCGATGCGCGTGTCGGTGGAGACCCCGGAAATATACTCAGACATAGCCCGCGAGTATGCCGATGCCGGCGCAGACATAGTCTTTGCCGCCACGCTCGCTGCCAGCAGGGCGTATCCGTGGCTGCACAACGCGGAAGAAGTGCGCCGCGCCAACAGCCGCGCCGTCGCCATTGTGCGTCGTGAAGCTCCTGGCCGCGCCGTCGCCTCGATGGTGTCCTCGCCTGCGGCAGATGACGTGTCGCGTCATACGGCGGAAATTTTGATTGAGCAGCTTTGCGCTCTTGCCGATGCAGGCGTGGACATGCACTTCCTTGAGACCTTGGTGACGGAGGACGCAGCGCGTATGCTCACAGAGTGCGCCCTCGAGGCGGACGTGCGTTGCGGCACTCACACGCCTCTGCACATATCGCTGACACCGGTCATGGGGCTGCGGCTGCTCGGCGGCATACCGCTTGACGCCGCCGCGTCCTCGCTGTTGCAGTACAACCCCGCCTCCATAGGCATTAACTGCCTGTACCCCCCTGGCGACGCTGCGGCTGCAATGCGCTCTCTGGCAAATGTGTCGCCCACGATGCCGCTGTCCGTGCGTCCGTGCGCGTCTGTCCTCGGCAAACGGCTCGTCCCTCCTGCTGAATTTGCGCAGTGCATAGCCGAGTGCCTCGCTGTTGAAACAGTGGCGATAGTCGGCAGCTGCTGTGGGGCGACACCCGAACATACCTCTCAATTGAAAACCTTATTAACCGAATCCAATCCATGATAGAACAGGAGAAAAGAAAACAGATAATTGCGCTGATGCACCGTCAGATAGTTCCCGCTATCGGTTGTACAGAGCCGTCGGCGGTGGCCCTTTGCGCCGCCGTTGCCGCCAAGCTGCTTCCCGAGGGGACAGTGCCGGAGAAGATTGAGGTGCGTGCAAGCGCCAACATCATCAAGAACGCCATGGGCGTGGGCATACCAGGCACCGGCATGATAGGCCTGCCGATTGCAGTCGCCCTCGGTGCGCTCACCGGCGACCCTGCAGACCAGCTCGAGGTGCTTTCTCATGTAACCCCCGAAACTGTCAAGCGCGGCTGCAAATACATCGACGAGCAGCGCATCCGCATCTGCCTGTTCCCCAATCCCCCGGCGATACTCCATATCGAAGTGACCGTCACAGCCGGCGGCCATTCGGCGCGTGCCGTCATCTCCGGGTCGCATACAAATGTGGTATACACCGAGGCCGACGGCAAGGTGCTGACCGACAAGTGCGCCGCGACGGGCCTCGGCGAGGCGTGCCAGAAGGACATCGAGCTCGACATGAAGACCGTGTTCGATTTTGCAACGACAGCCCCTATTGACGAGATTTCATTCATACTCGAGGCTCGCCGCTACAACAAGGCTGCAGCCGACTATGCCCTCAAGCAGGAATCTGGTCACTGCGTAGGCTCGACCATACTGCGCTACGGCGCACCCGTGTTTGGCGACAGCGTCCTGAGCCGCGTCATCAGCTACACGTCAGCTGCCTGCGACGCCCGCATGGGCGGTGCGCCTGTGGCCGTCATGTCCAACTCAGGCAGCGGCAACCAGGGTATCACCACCACAATGCCAGTCGTGGTATACGCCGAGGAAACTGGCGCGACCGAGGAGCAGACCATACGCGCTCTCACGCTCTCGCACCTGACGAGCATCTACATCAAGCAGAGCCTTGGCTGCCTCTCCGCCCTCTGCGGCTGCGTCGTGGCATCGACAGGCGCGTCCTGCGGCATCGTCTACCTCATGGGCGGCGGCTATCCGCAGGTATGTTTCGCAATCAAGGACATGATCGCCAACCTTGCCGGCATGATATGCGACGGCGCGAAACCCTCATGCTCAATGAAGATTTCGTCGGGCGTGTACACCGCCATGCTGTCGGCGATGCTTGCCATGAACGGCAAATGCGTGACACAGGCCGAGGGCATCGTCTGCGACGACGTGGACCGCTCTATCCACAACCTGACGAGCATCGGCCGCGAGGCGATGACCGAGACCGACAAGCAGATCCTCGAGATTATGACCCACAAGTGCTGACCCGCCCTCCTCGCGTCTGCATCGGGTGATTGCACAGCCAGATTATGGCTGGCTGATACTGAGGCGGTAGCGGGAGAGTGCGCCAGGTGCGCCGCGCTCTATGCGCGGCAGATACCCGAAACCTCCGATGGCCGTTTCTTCACCCAGGTCGATGACCAGGTGGTGAGGCGGCTTAGTACCTGAGGCGGCTTCCCAGTATGTCGATTCCTGAAGGTCGATTATCTTGTCGGCGGTATGGTTGCCCGCCGTGTTGCAGTCGCGGGTGGGGAGGACTTTCCATTTTTCGCTCGGCAGCCGGTTGCCCGCTCCGTCAGTAAGGTATATTTCGGCTATTGCAGCGGGATTGCCGTCGTGGGTGTCGTGTGCCTCTATAACCACATACCTGCCGCTGCGCGGTGTGAATATTATCTCTTTCCACCCGTTGCCGGCGGGCAGTGAGCCTTCGTCGAGCGTGGTTGTTTCGCCCAATGCAACTTCCGATGCGTCCTGCACTGGCTGTGCATCAGCCGGTTGCACCTTGTCGTTTACCGGCGATGCAAGTCCGCGTATTCGTGTGTCGCGAGGCCCGAGTATGTCAAATACGAGCACCTCGTTTTCGCCCTCGCGCAGCCAGCACCCGGGGGCGTACAGCGTCTGTTGCGGACCTATGTGCCAGATGCGCCCGAGCGCATGGCCGTTGACGTAGACCAGCCCTTTGCCCCAGGTGCTGAAATCGAGGAACGTGTCCGCCGGCTTGGCTATATGGAATGTCCCACGGTATACGCCCGGTGTCATCCGCTCGCTGTCATCCGCAGGTGTGATGTTCTGATATTTCATTGACTGGTAGAACGAAAGCTCGTCCGGCAGCAGCTGCACGTCCCAGCCGGTCAATTCCCTGGTCTTGCCCTCCGGTGTTGTCACCGATACGCTTTCGGTTATTCCCTTGAAGTCCTTTATGGCACGTCCGAAGTTGATGCGCCCCATGGCTTCGACCAGTATTGTCAGGCTGTCGCCGGCGGCGCATGACGGCATGGTGAGGCGTGTCTGCGACAGCCGCCTGTCGAGGATGCCGACACGTTTGCCGCCCACTGATATGATTGCATAGTCGTGAGGTTCAGACACTTCGAGGACAGAGCCTTCGGGAATGTCAAAGGGTATCGATGTCGAATAGACGATGCTGCCGTAGCCCTGCCCGAACTCCTCCATGGTCTTGATGGTGTCTGTGCGGACGGCTTCAGGAAGGTTGGCAGAGAGCGGCGCAACCTCCGTAAGGCGGAACTCCGCGACAGTGTCAGTCGGCGGTGTCGGCGGAATATCGGGCAGTGCCCCGCCGCTGTTGTGCTTGGCCATGACCTCGCGCAGCAGGTAGTATTTTTCTGTCGGCGCACCCTGCTCGTTTATCGGCGCGTCGTAGTCGTATGAAGTCACGTCGGGTGCGAACCCTGGCGAGTTTGCGCCAGCCCAGTGTCCCCAGTTCGTGCCGCCGTGGGTCATGTAGAGGCTGAACGAGATGCCGCGTGACAGCATGTCGTCGATGCCGCTTGTCATAGCGTCGGCAGGGCGTGTCTCGTGTCCCGCGCCCCACTTGTCAAACCAGCCGCTCCAGTATTCCGAGCACATCAGCGGGCTGTGAGGCCTTTCGCGCAGCAGCGGCGCAAATTCCCGCTCAACGTCCGCGCCTGTACCGAAATTGAGCGTCCACGTCAAGTCGTCCAGCCCGTTGTCGAGGAAGTTTGACGACCAGTCGCATTGGAACATCGTGACCTCATCGCCGTAGCAGCGGCGCAACGTGTCGCGTATCGCCGACACGTACCCTTTGTTCTTGCCATACGAGCCGTATTCGTTTTCCACCTGTACCATTATTATCGGGCCTCCGCGGCTGACGGTCAAATCGGCAACCTGTCCGGCGACCTTCTCCTCAAACAGAGCCACGCGCTCCATGAAGTACGGGTCATCCTCGCGCAGCCGTATGTCCTTATTGCGCAGCAGCCACCACGGCAGGCCTCCCATTTCCCACTCGGCACATACATACGGGCCTGGACGCAATATCACATACATGCCGTTAGCCTGGCAGAGGCGTATGAACTCGCGCAGGTCGTTTTGTCCCGAGAAGTCGAACTCGCCCGGGTGTTGCTCGTGCACATTCCAGAATACATACAGGCATACAGTGTTCATGCCCAATGCCTTGCACATGCGGATGCGCTGCTCCCAGTAGGGACGCGGTATTCGCGGATAATGCAGTTCCGCAGCCTTGACGACAAACGGCTTGCCGTCCATGAGGAATGTCCCCTCGCCCGGGACGAATGTGCCGGCAGCGGCGTTTGCCACTGCCAATGAGAGTATGGCGAGCATTGAGAGCAGAAGTTTTCGCATGACGTGTGTCGTGTTGCGGGTGGTAAAAGTATCTGCAAAGTTAGTGACAGCCGGCGGAAAATGCAAGTCAAAGGAGATGCAAATGTTGCCGTTGCGGGGATTTTTAGTTAACTTTGCACTCCGTAAATCCTCAAAACGAGATATTATGGCAATTCTTCCCCGTTTGTCCCGAAAGACATTTCTTGTCGCTGCGCTTCTGACGGCATGGTGCCTGCAAGCAATGGCTTCGCAGCCGGTAGACGATTTCGTGGCCTCGCCTGCAACAGATGCCTCCTCGGTGTCGGTATATGTGTATGACCTCGACCGCAGACGCCAGACCGAAGGGTACAACGAGAGCGTGCCGCTCATTCCGGCTTCGATAACGAAAGCGTTGACCGTAGCCTCGTGCCAGCTGAAAACGGGGATAGACTACCGCTACGAGACGCACGTATACATCGACGGCTCGCTGAAAAACGGCATACTGCACGGCAACCTGATAATCGTCGGCTCGGGCGACCCTTCGCTCAATTCGCGGCAGGACGCCGGCTCGGATTTCGTCAGCGAGGTTGTCAGTGCGTTGAAACGCAAGAAGATAACGCGCATTGAAGGACAGATACTCTTCGACCAGTCTATATTTCCGCTGCCGGCACATCCGGCATCTTGGCCAGCCGGAGACAAGAGCCAGTCGTATGGCACCGGGTGTTTCGGCTTCAACTTTGAGAACAACGCCTCGGGCAAGTCGTCGGTGGCAAATCCCGCAGCTGTATGCGACACGCGCCTGAGGAAGGCATTTGAGGCGCACGGCATAACGGTAGGGGATGCCGAGGTGGCGCAGACACGCCGCTCGCTGCTCATGGAGCACCGCTCGCTCACCATAGACGACCTG
Organism: uncultured Muribaculaceae bacterium; assembly: GCA_934663645.1. Taxonomy (GTDB): domain Bacteria; phylum Bacteroidota; class Bacteroidia; order Bacteroidales; family Muribaculaceae; genus Lepagella. The sequence goes on from CAKUKR010000041.1 coordinate 6,180, forward strand.
ATGCGCTCGTGCATACGCCGCAGCGACAACATGTATGCCGAGGCGTTCCTGCGCACATACGCCCTGCGCTGCAAGCGCGAGGCAACGCCAGACGCTGGCGCAGCTGCCGAAATGGAGATGTGGCGGCGCAAGGGCGTTGACATGAAAGGTGTGAAGATTGTGGACGGCTCCGGGCTGTCGCGACAGAACCGCATGACCGCAAAATTCCTCGGCGAGGTGCTGAGGCGCATGGCTGACGACGTGGACTATGTCTCCTACTTCCCGCTTGCCGGCCAGGAGGGCACGCTAAGCTCGTTTCTCAAGGACACGCGCCTCGACAGCTTCATCGCACTGAAGACCGGAAGCATGAACGGCATACAATGTTACGCCGGCTACAAGCTCGACTACAATTTTGCGCCCACCCATGTCGTTGTTATTATGGTGAACAACCTCACGGCACGCGGCGCGCTGCGTGCCGCTGTGGAGAAGATGCTCCTCGGGCTGTTCCCCGACGAAAACTGATGCGGCTCTGTCTGCATAGATTAATTCAATGCGCCATGCAAGAGAAGGACTTGAAAGAGATACTCAACGCGGCCTACGAGCTGGAAGGCCTGTTGCAGCTGTCGCTGACGGGCAAACAAGACCTGTCGCGGCTGCATGACCTGATAGTGGACAAGGGGCATCTCATATCGTCGCTCTGCGACCGTCTCCCCGCTGCTGCCACAGAGTCAGGCGAGGGTGCTGCGGCAGGGTATTACGTCGCCGATGAGGCAGCTGATGACAGCACTGCCGCCGAGCCTGTTGAGAATGGCCCCGCTGTGAAAGAACAACCGGGCGAGCCGCTTCCGGCAGAGCCGGAGGCTGTCCCCGATTTTTCGCATATCGAGGGCGTGTCCTTTGCCGACACCCCCGATGAGCCTGAAGAACAGGCGCCAGCGCAAGATGCCGCTCCTGCTCACCAGCCGTTGCGGCTGCGCAACAGCCCAGGCGGCCGTCCGAAACTGCGCCGCCTCTTCCCGATAAACGAGGTTTTCCTGTTCCGCCGCGAACTGTTCGGCGGCTCTGATGTGGACTTCAATGCGTCCCTTTCCATTGTAGAGGACCTGGACACTTACGACGCTGCCGAGGACTATTTCGTTTCCGACCTGCAATGGGACATGAATGACCCGACGGTGGGGCAGTTCCTTGCGATAATCAAGAAATACTTCAAGCAACAATGAGCGGCAAACTGTATGTGGTGCCTACGCCAGTGGGCAACCTCGACGACATGACCATGCGTGCTATACGTGTGCTGAAAGAGGCAGACATGATACTCGCAGAGGACACCCGCACCTCGTCGGTGCTTATGAAGCATTTCGGGATAACCACGCCCATGGTGAGCCACCACAAGTACAACGAGCACGACACTGTCGGCGGCATAGTCGAGCGGCTGAAAGGGGGCGAGGTCATAGCCCTGGTCTCCGATGCCGGAACCCCGGGAATTTCAGACCCGGGCTTCATGCTGTCGCGTGAGTGCCGCCGCCAGGGGGTGACTGTGGAGTGCCTCCCCGGGGCAACGGCTTTCGTGCCGGCGCTCGTGTCCTCCGGGTTGCCCTGTGACCGCTTCGTCTTTGAAGGCTTCCTGCCCCCGAAGAAGGGCAGGGCTACCAGGCTGGCTGAACTTGCTGCCGACACGCGCACTGTCGTGATATACGAGTCGCCGAAACGGTTGCCGCGCACGCTGCGCCAGCTCGCCGACGTTTTCGGCGGCGACCGCCCTGCCGCCGTCTGCCGCGAAATCTCGAAACTGCACGAAACTATTCACAAAGACACTCTTTCTGCACTTTCCTCGCATTTCGAGGCGAACCAACCGAAAGGAGAGATTGTTATCGTGATAAGCGGTTGCGAGAGTAAGCCCGTCAAAAAACGCCGCAATTATGAAGATTGTGACGATGATGACGAATAAAATCCGCCGCTTAGCGTTATGAACAAAAGAATATCAACTTAACTATTTACTATTATGAAAAAGATCTTTGCATTCATCGGGCTGGGCGCGCTTCTTCTCGCCTCTGCCTGCGGCAACAAGAACGGTGGACAGGTTGACTCCGACTCCATGCGTTTCGCTGACCTCACCTCTGAATACAACGAGGCTACTTCTTTCAATGACTCTCTGATGCTCCTCATGGGCGACATATACACTGGTCTCGACTCAATCAACGCACAGGAGGGGCTGCTCTACAGCCAGGGCGGCGACAATGTGGACCGCCGTGCCGAAGTGCGCCAGAACCTCGAGAACATCCGCGCTCGCCTCAACGCCAACCGCCGTCTCCTCGCCGACATGGAGGCCAAGCTGAACAGCTCAAACAACAAGAACGCTGTCCTGACGAAGACTATCTCGCAGCTCAAGGCTCACATCGAGCAGCAGGACCAGAAGATCGCCCGCCTCGAGGCTGACCTCTCCAAGACCAAGGGCGAACTCGAAGCCGCCCACGGCGAAATCTCCAACCTTAACACCCAGGTGGCTGAGACTCAGGAGCAAGTGAAGGTGGAAACTGCCGCCAAGGAACAGGCTCAGCAGCAAGCTATCGAAGCCGAAAACGAGGCTAACCGCGTATACTACTGCATCGGAACCAACAAGGAGCTGAAGAAGAACGGCCTGCTCCAGAAGAAATTCCTCGGCGCAACCAAGGTTATGCAAGGCAACTTCAACTCAAGCTACTTCACCAAGGCCGACAAGCGCAGTCTCACCACTATCCCCACTGGCGGCAAGAAGGTGAAAATCTGGTCAAACAACCCCGCCGGGTCTTACCAGATTGTTGACAACGCCGACGGCACGAAGACCATCAAGATTACCAACCCGTCTCAGTTCTGGGGGCGTACTCCTTACCTGATCATCCAGATCAACTGATGACATATTATCAACCATGACAAGTGGGGAATGGGGACACGTCCCTTTCCCCACTTGCTTTTTTGTATATGCGAAATGATGCGATACCTCTTTCCCATACTGTTCTCCTCCGCAGTCATGCCGGCCTTTGCCGCCGGGTTCACCGTTGACCGCATAGACCCTCCGCATTGGTGGGTCGGCATGAAGGACTCCTCATTGCAGCTGCAGGTGCACGGCCGGGATGTCCGGCTGTCGGATTTCACAGTTGACTTTCCGGGCGTGGCTGTCGATAGCGTCGTCCGCCTCGACGGCTCGCCAGACTGGCAGTACGTGTACTTGCGCATATCGCCTGAGGCCAAACCCGGCACACTCACCTTGCAGTGGAAAGAGGGTCGCAAAAAAGTGTCGCGCAGCTATGAGCTGCGGCCTCGCACGCGAAAGGAAGGCGCAGCCGGTTTCTCTGCTGCCGACGTGCTTTATATGGTAATGCCCGACCGGTTTGCCGACGGCGATACCGCAAACAACCGCATCGCTGATATGCGCTATCCTGTCGGAGCAGACCGCGCCGACCTGAATGTGCGCCACGGCGGCGACCTTAAGGGCATCCGTGACCGCATATCATATCTCGACTCGCTCGGCATCACCGCCGTTTGGCTCAACCCCGTCCTTGAAAATGATCTGCCCGGAGGCTCGTATCACGGCTATGCTACGACCGACTATTACCGCGTAGACCGCCGTTTCGGCTCAAATGCCGATTATGCTGCACTCGTCGCAGACTTGCACGCGCATGGCATCAAAACGGTCATGGACATGATTTTCAACCATTGCGGCATAGCGCATCCCTGGGTCGATAACCCTCCCTCGCGTGACTGGTTCAACTTCCCAGACACATTGGTGCAGACCAACTACCGTCTCAGCACCGTGACCGATACGTATGCTTCTGACTATGACCGCAAGGTGACGACTGACGGCTGTTTCGTGCGCGAGATGCCAGACCTGAACCAGCGCAACCCCCATCTGATGAAATACCTGTCGCAGAACAGTATTTGGTGGATTGAGGAGGTAGGCATCGACGGCATACGCATGGACACTTACCCCTACGCCGACTACCGCAAAATGGGGGAGTGGGTCGATTGTGTCCTCGCTGAATACCCCGGTTTCAACATCGTCGGCGAGTGCTGGTTTGCAGAACCGGCCGGCGTAGCCTCATGGCAGAAAGCCTCATCTCTTGCCCGCAGCGGCTTCGCTGACACCAACCTCCCGACGGTCATGGACTTCCCATTCATGATTCTCAACCGCGACATGGCTCCGTACCGCGAAAATACCGACCCTTGGAACGGGCTGAACAAGGTCTATGACCACCTCGCCCTTGACTACATTTACCCTGACCCTATGCGCGTGATGCGTTTCCTCGACAACCATGACACGGAGAGGTATATACTGCAAGTTCCCGACAGCCTTGCGCAGTGGAAGCAGGGTGTCGCCCTGTTGCTCACCGTACCCGGAATACCCCAGCTGTATTACGGCACAGAATTGCTCATGGCCGGCGACCGCCGCCCAGGCGACGGCAATGTCCGCCGCGACATGCCGGGCGGTTTCCCTGGTGATACGGTGGATGCCTTCACTCGCGAGGGGAGAACGCCGTTGCAGAACGAGGCTTTCGACTTCATCTCCGCCATTTGCCGCTGGCGCAAGACAAACGCCGCCGTCAGCGGAGGCAAGATGACGCACTTCATGCCCTCCAACGGTCTCTACCTGTTCCGCCGCACCGGCGGCGGTGACACGTTTGTCGTCGCCATGAACGGCACTGACGCTCCGCTCGAAGTGGATATGCACCGCTATGCCGAGGTGATACCCCCTGACTCGCAATGGCGCGACGTGCTGACAGGCAGAACAGTGGAACTGATGACCGGTGATTTCATGTATACATTCGCACCGCGCGAAATAATGATATTAGAACCAGCAGAATGATAGGAAAAACGATTGTTGCAGCGGCTGCTTCTGCGTTGCTGCTCGTGGCTGTGGGCTGCAAGCCTACGGAAGCAAACTACAAGGCGGCGTATGAAGCTGCACAGGCTGGACGCAGCGCCCAGCCTGAATTTGAAGGCATGATACTCGAGGGCGGCCCGCAATGGCACAGGGTGGGGACGGACTCAGTCATGCTGTTGCGCCATTCCTTGGCGCGGCTTGAGGGGGACACCGCACGGCTGCGGCCGTTCAATGTCGCTGTCGGCGCATACGGCATGCTTACCAATGCCTCCGCCCATGCCGACCGGCTGCGAGAGGCCGGCTATGACAGCCGCGTCTTGCGCGACGGCGACCAAAAGTATTACACCATCGCAGCCCAGTTCGACTCCATACAGCCCACTGTGCCGTTCATCGACAAGTACATGAGGGAGCATCCGTCTGACATGTATGCCGGGCTTCCGCACCGTCCAGTAGTCGAGGTGCCGCTGGCGTGCCGGAACATTTCATATTGACGAAAACAACAATAAGCAAAGGGCTGCAACCTGATATTTCAGGCGCAGCCCTTTGCTGTGTGTCGGGCGGAATTACATTCCGTAAATCAAGTCTGTATAGTAGCCGTAGCCCCCGTAATTGTTGACTGACGGGCCATATTGCAGCGTGATGTAGCCGGTGTTGTTGCCGCCCCACCATGTGGCTGTCAGGCTGCCCCCCGACTGCGTGACGCTGATCGGACTGCCGTACAACTGGCAGAGCTGAGCGTATGCTGCACGGTAGCGGTAGTCAGTGTTGACGGTGCTGCCGTACTGGAAGCGCACGCAGTTCATCCCCGAGGAGGTGTAGTATACCGTTGCTTCCGGCCAGACGATGCCGCATTGCGACACATTCGTCAGGAAGATGGCGTTGTCAATTGCACTTGTTACTGCATATCCGGCATCGATGAGCGTCGTGATGCCGTAGTCTATCAGGCTGCCGAACGTGAGTCCTAGAATGCCCGAAATCGTAGGCAGCGGGCCGTGGTATCCGTATCCGTAGCGAGGAGGGCGCGGCGGTGGCGGCGGCAGCGGACGCTCGGGACGCGGGTGGTGCGGCGGACGGTAGTCGTGGTGGTGCGGAGGTGGAGGGGCAACGCTCGGTCTGCCTCCGGGGCGCGGTGCGCTTCCGCCGTGGCCGTAGTCTCCTTTTGGCGGACGGCCGTGGTTGCCTCCATTATGCTTCGGGTCTCCCTTAGGCGGACGGCCGTGGTTGTCATTAGGCCTGCCATGCTTTCCGCCGTTGCGGTTGTCATTCGGACGGTAGTTGCCGTTGTTGGGTCTGCCGTTGTTCGGTCGGTTGTTGCCGCCGTGTCGTCCCCCGTTGTCGTTGCGGTTTCTATTGTCATTCCGGTTGCGGTTGTCATTCCGGTTGCGGTTATCGTTGCGGTTATTGTTATGGTTGCCGCCAGCGCGGTTGCCGCCGACAGTCCGTGTGCCAGAGCCGCGAGTGTTAGAGGACCGTTCTCCGCCCCCTCGTTTTTCTGTCGATGTGCGGTGATGGCCACCCCCGTTCCTTTGGGGTTCGCCTGCTTCGCTGCCTATTGCCACAGGGCTTGCTGTCATGCCGAGGCAGAGCAGAAATAGCCATACGTATTGTCTCATCGTTCTCATAGTTGTAACGTTTTTCTTATCTGACACCCTTGTCGCTGCATTAGTTTAATTGCGTATTGATTTTCGCGCTCGACGCTTTCACGTGCGAGCATTGGCAGCTTAAATCTGCGCATATTATTATGTGCCGACGAGACCGCTTGGGGCTTGAATGTTAACGCGGAACGGCAGGATTAACTTAAATCCAGCCGCCTCGTTTGCATTTCGTCTCGGAAGGGGAGTATCCGTAGTTTGAAAACGGATTGCGGTGCCTGTAGATAACTTTTCGTTTGTGGATAAATGAAAGTGCTGTGTGGCGTAATGCCGTTGGATGTGCCTGTCTGTGGCCGTAGGGCGCGGCATGGAGTGGCAAAATGCCGCTGCTGCCAGAGACGCAACTTGTGGTGGAAGAACTGGCTGGGCTGTGTGTCAGATGATTTTCTGTGTTAAACTGGAATTTTAGTATTGGCAAGTAGAGTAAAAATGCTAAATTTGCGATGTCTTACCGTATTTCGCGATGTCGGCAAGGCGTTGTCGCGGGGGATGCCCCGTGGCAGAAAGAGAACTTTTGCATCTGGATGGCAGCCGATAGGGTCATAGCTTTGATAACCTATCTATACCATTGGAAAACAATCTGTTGAGATGTGTGGAAGCGCATTTGCCGCTCTTCGATTCGCATGAATTGTTTTTTCTGTCTGACCTAACATGTTCGGGCTTGGCCGTCGGCGTATCAGGATGTGGAAACTGCAGGTCGCGATGCTTGCCGCAAGTGGCGGATGAGCGTCCGATTTGCCATAAGTGTTTGATATAAAACCAAATAACAATATCTAAACAACTGTAAGTATGAGAAAACTGTTTTTACTTTTGGTGGCAGTGTTAGCATGCAGTTGGTCGATGCCCGCTCTGGCGCGCACGATCACCGGCAGCGTGCTTGATGCAGCCAACAATGACCCCCTCATCGGCGCGACTATCATGCCCGTCGGTGGCGGACAAGGCACTGATGCCGACTTCGACGGTAACTTCACACTTAACATTCCCGACAATGTGAAGCAGATTACCTTCTCGTATGTAGGCTACAAGTCCAAAACCCTTCCCGTACAGAGTGAGATGCACGTTTATCTGGAGTCTTCAGTGACTTCTCTCGATGACGTGGTCGTTATCGCCTACGGTACCGGCACAAAGGAATCTCTTACCGGTTCTGTCGCTGTCGTTGACTCCAAGGCTATCGAGGACCGCCCCGTGACCTCTGTCACTCAGGCTCTCGAGGGTAACGCTCCTGGTGTGCAGGTGAACAACTCAACTGGCCAGCCGGGTTCTTCCCCCTCTATCCGTATCCGTGGTTTCAACTCGTTCAGCTCTTCTGCACAGAGTCCTCTTTATGTAGTGGACGGTATCGTTTACCAGGGCGACATCGCGGACATCAACCCCGCAGACATCGAGTCTATGTCAGTCCTCAAGGATGCCGCTTCCTGCGCACTCTACGGTAACCGTGGTGCAAACGGTGTCATCCTGATCAACACCAAGCGTGCCAAAGGACAGGGCAAGGTTGACGTTACTCTCCAGGTTCGTCAGGGTATGTACACCCGCGGTCTTCCCGAGTATGACACTCTCGATGCCAACCAGTGGATGGAAACAGCTCTCCAGGGCTGGGCTCGCGGTCGCCAGACTGCAGGCGCTCCCGGCACTTACGATGAGATCCTTGCTTCTTCCGCAGCTGCCTTCATCGGCGGTTTCGTCAATGGTACAAACATCTACGGCGGCGACCCCTCTACTGTATTTGACGCTACCGGCAAGCTGACTCGTAACGTACTCCCCGGTTACACCGACCTCGACTGGTGGGACGCTATCTCACGCACCGGCCACCGTCAGGAGTACAATGTCAACGCTACCGGCGCTACCGAGAAGTTTGACGCTTTCGCCTCTGTCGGCTACCTGAAGGAAAACGGCTATATGCTCCAGACTGACTTCGAGCGTTTCAACGGCCGTTTCGTGGCTAACTACAACCCCGTTTCATTCCTCAAGATTGGCGCAGACCTTTCTGCAAGCTACAGCGAGTCTGACCAGGGTACTGCTGACCCCGACAACCTGAACACTACGACCAACCCGTTCCTCACAATGTTCTACGCTCCTATCCAGTCTTACTATCAGCATGACGCTGAGGGCGCAATCGTATACGGCGCAGACGGACAGCCTGTATGGAACACTGACGGCATGAACAAGGGCGACAACATCGCATGGCTGATGCGCCTCAACTCTTCAACCTACAAGAACAGCTCTATCAACGGCTCTCTTTATGGTACTGCTATCCTCCCCTACGGATTTGAACTGACCGTACGCGGCAGCATGATGCGTTCCTTCCTCAGCGGCAAGGACTATTCTAACCGCATCATCGGTGCACAGCAGGGCACCGGCGGTATGGACCTCAGCCATCAGAACGTGGGTTCTCACACTTTCATGCAGACTCTTAACTGGAGTCGCGAGTACGGCCTGCACCACATCGACGTGATGCTCGACCACGAGAACTACCAGTATGGCTACAACTCATACTTCCTCCGCAAGAGCGGCCAGCTCATCGACGGCAACTACTCTATGAACAACTTCCAGAACCTCGACGCTGACAGCGAGGCTCAGGCTGAAATCCGCACCGAGTCTTACCTCGGCCGCGCTCGTTACAACTTCGACCAGAAATACTTCGCAGAGTTCTCTCTCCGCCGCGACGGTACTTCCCGCTTTGCCAAGGACAACCGTTGGGGTACATTCTGGTCTGTTGGTGCAAGCTGGATTCTCACCAAGGAGAAATTCCTCCACAATGTTGAGTGGCTCAACTACTTGAAGCTCCGTCTCGCTTACGGTTCTGTAGGTAACGACGCTGCCGCTTCTGCATACTCTTACCTGACTCTCTACTCTCCCTGGTTCACTTACGAGGGCATCGGTACTATGTACCCTGGCTCTATCGGCACTTCCGACCTGAAGTGGGAGTCTACCAAGACACTCGATATCGCATTGGAAGGTAGCCTCTTCAATGACCGCTTCAACTTCACAATCGGTTACTTCGACAAGCGCAACGCCGACCTGCTCTACAGCCGCACTCTTCCCTTCTCCCAGGGTACTGTCGGCAACAGCGGTCTGCTCCCCTCTGTAATGCAGAACATCGGTACTATGTCAAACCGCGGTTGGGAACTCCAGTTCGGCGTTGACATTATCCGCAATGCTGACTTCCGTTGGAACTTCAACATCGACGCTTCGTTCATCAAGAACAAGATCATCAAGCTCCCGGACAACCAGGACATCGTGGGCCAGGCTCTCTTCCAGGGCAAGTCCCTCTACGAGAAGTTCACTTACGACTGGGCTGGTGTTGACCAGCGCACTGGTAACTCTCTGTACTACATGCACCCGGATTCGCCCGAGTACTACAAGTATGACGAGAACGGCAACCAGTACTACGACGAGCAGCTCTGGATGAACAACCTTGCAGCTGCAAGCAAGAGCGGCAACCTCTTCGTTGACGAGAACGGCAACTACCTGACTGACCGTGCCACTACATACGCTAAGCGTGTCATCAAGGGTTCTGCACTTCCCACAGTGTTCGGTTCTTTCAGCACCAACTTCTCATGGAAGGGCATCAACCTCGGCCTTCTCTTCACTTACAGCCTCGGCGGCAAGACTTACAACGGCAACTACGCTTCTCTGATGGGTATCAGCGCACAGAGCCCCGGCGCCCTCCACAAGGACATCCTCAACTCTTGGACTAAGGACCCCGTAACCGGAAATACTAATCCTGTCGCTAATGCAGACCTCGGTACTGTAGGCTGTGCTTACAACTATGGTGACGGACAGTCTCTCGGTGTTAACGCTATCCCGACCTACAGACAGGATGCGGACGGCAATCCGGCTGGCAGTGCTATCGACCCCAACGGCGTGCCTGTGCTCAACACTCAGCTCGACCAGTACAACAATGCTTCTTCAAGCCGCTTCCTCGTTTCGAGCAGCTACCTGTGCATGAAGAACATCAACATCTCATACGACTTCCCCAAGAAGTGGGTGAACGCTATGAAGATGCAGAACCTCAACCTTGGCTTCTCGGTTGACAACCTCTTCCTGATCACTAAGCAGAAAGGTTTGAACCCGCAGTACAGCTTCTCTGGCGGTCAGGGCGCATACTATGTTCCCTCTCGCGTCTTCTCATTCCAGCTCACAGTCAAGTTCTAAAATACATAAGAGAATACAGAAATGAAAAGCAATATATTTTTACACGGTCTGATCGCTCTGGGATCAGTCGGTCTGTTCGGGGCATGTGCTTCTGACTACCTCGATACAACTCCCGAGGCGAACTTCCCTGACAAGGACGCCCTCAGCACCGTTGACAATATCCAGTTGGCGCTGAACGGTATCTCGCTGTCTATGAACACGCAGTACCAGTCCACTTCCTGGAACCAGTACAACGGCGAGTCATACGTCAACACCATCTGCAACGAGGCTATGGGTCAGGACTACATATCCGGCCTTGGCGGCGCGATGTTCTCCAACGAGACTCTCAAAGGCGAAAACTGGAACAACGCAGACATGCTCCTCAACGCAATCCCCTGGGATTACGCATACGGCCTTATCCAGCAGGCCAACAAGATCCTCGACGTGGTTGACACTGCCGAGGGCGACGAGGAGACACGCGCTTGGGTGAAGGCGCAGGCGCTCACTTTCCGCGCTCACTCCTACACCAAGCTTCTCCAGTTCTACGCCCCCCGTTGGGAGGACAGCAACAACGGTGACGTTTACTGCCTCGTCAAGAGAACTACCGGCGAGATCAAGAATGCTCCGCTCACAACAATGAACGACATCCTTGCCCTCGTATACGAAGACCTCAACAATGCTATCGCTCTCTACGACCAGGCCGGCAACAAGGCTCGCGACATGAAGTGGATGGTTGACAAGAGCGTTGCCCAGGGTATCTATGCTCGTGTTGCCATGATCAAGCATGACTGGCAGACTGCACAGAAGATGGCTCACGATGCTCGTCAGGGCTACACCATCATGGACAATGACACATACCTCTCAGGTTTCTATGCTGACAACAACGACAATATGTGGACTTCCGGCTCTGCCGACGAGGACATCTACTACTGGTCTTGGGGTTCCCACTATGCCGCTAACGGCCTTTATGTGAAGAACTGGGGCATCGGCGCCGGCGCTATCGACATCGACCTCTACAACCAGATGGACGAGAACGACATCCGTCGCCAGCTCTATATCACTCCTGACAAGATCGCTTTCACTCAGGGCATAAACAAGGCTTGGAACCCTGGCAAGCTCGTTGCTGAAGACTACTGGGATGCTGACCTCGTGGACGCTACTAAGGACCTGAACCTCGCCTTCGGCGCATCTTCAAGAAAGGATGCTGACGGCAAGAAATGGGGTCTTCTGAATGTCACCATGCGTTACTGCGCATACTACATCAGCAACATCTTCAAGGGCAACTACAACGACTGCTTCCCCGGTGCTGACAACTATATGGCATACTATTCCACTGGCCAGTCTGGTCAGGTACTGCTCTCTCGCGGTGTATACGGCACCCAGGTTGTCACTCCGTTCGGCGCACAGCTGAAGTTCATCGCCAAGGCTCCCTACGGCACAAGCAAGTACCCCTACATGCGTGCTGCTGAAATGTGCCTGACTGAGGCTGAAGCTGCTTGGCATAACAATGACTTCACTACTGCCCAGAACTGCCTCAAGGAGATCAACGGCAAGCGTGTCCCCGGTTACACCTGCACTGCTACTGGCGAGGAACTCCTCAAGGAGATCCAGACCAGTCGCCGTATCGAGCTGTGGGGCGAAGGCTTCGGCTGGACAGACTTCAAGCGTTGGAACATGCCTATCAACCGTCGCGCATGGGTTGCTGGCGACCCGACTTCAGGTAACTGGATGCCCGAGCGTGCCGGCAAGGTTGAGACAAGCATGAACCACGGCTGGATGTTCACTCTCCCCAACTCGGAGTCTGACTACAACGACCAGGTTGACCGCAACCTCCTCCCGAAGTGATAATACATAATCACTGATATACCGAAGAGGGCGTACCGGCATTGCCGATACGCCCTCTCTCTTTGCCCCCCCCGACTATACTCCGAACCCAGACGACTGCTCGGAGTTCTCGGAGTTCTCGGAGTACTCCGAGAACTCCAAGGTCTCAGAGGTTGAGGCTGATTCTGCTGCGCTGGAGATGGGGTAGGTATAAAAAATGAATAGCTCGCATCACTGCGGACTATTCACGATAATTATTCACCAAAACAAATTCATATCCCTATGACAGGGAAAATCTATGGGGTGAAAGATGGGTCTCGAACCCACGACCTACGGAACCACAATCCGTCGCTCTAACCAACTGAGCTACATTCACCATGTTGATTATCAAACGTTTCAAAAGTGATAAGCACTCTGTTCGTCTGATTTCGATGCAAAGGTAGATAATTCACCCCAACTGACCAAATTTTCTGGCGGCAAATCGCGCGTGTGTAGTATAATCACCTGACAGACAAGTAGTTGATAATAGTTAATTATTCTGTTTATCCCTTAGTGGCTGCCTGCTTTGCCGATTGGTGCTTTGCTGGATATTGTTGTTGCAAGGTAATAACTAAGGAGGGGGACGCAAACAGCATCCCCCTCCACTCGAAATTCTCTATGTGCCGGCGGTTGTCAGCGCGGTGCGCTGTTGCCGGACTTGCCGTTGGTCACATCGTCTGCGCCTACCTGTGCCGCTGTGCGCT
>CAKUKR010000042.1 GCA_934663645.1 uncultured Muribaculaceae bacterium
AGTATTCCACAGGCGCGTCATTCGCCATTTCTACCTGATTTACACCAGATTGCGGCAGACGAAGCCCGAAACTTTCGGACGTGTTGACCCACCAAATGTTGCCAGCATAAAATGACGGCAGCTTTATGCCGATTGACTCTTTCGGGAAACAAATGACACCCTGGTCAACCTTGCCAAGGTATTTGGCATACTCTATGCGCATTTTGCCCTGCATCATTTCCTCGTATGCCATTGATGTCCTGAGGCGGGTGTTTATGGAGCTGTGGGCAGCGAGAGGATGGTCTGCAATATGGATAGGGCCTCGGCGGTCGTGGTCACGCCGTCAACTACCATTGAGCGTTTGCCGCGCACCTCGCGCAGGTTGGTGCGGCGGAAGTTCAGCTGCAGGTATGTCAGCATGCGGCCGAAAGCGGCAGACTGGTAGTAGGCCTTGTTGTCGTCGCGGACGAAATAGAGGTACATCTTTCCGCCTTTGAGGTTGATGCGCTCGATGCCGAGGCGCACGGCGGCGCGGCGCAGCGGCACTATGCGTATAAGCTCCTCGGTGGTTTCGGGTATCGCGCCGAAGCGGTCGATGAGGTTGTCGCGGAAAGTCTGCATCTGCTCGTCGCTCTCCATGTTGTCGAGCTGCTGATAGAGTGAGATGCGCTCGCTCTCCTGCGGCACGTATGACGGCGGCAGCATGAGCTGCAGGTCGCTTTCCACCTGGCAGTCTGCGACAAACTCCTCGTCGCGGCCGGCGGCGGCATCGGTGAACGTGTCTCCAAACTCTTCGGTCTTCAGCTCCAGGACAGCCTCCTTGAGTATGCGCTGGTACGCCTCATACCCGAGGTCGGCGATGAATCCGCTCTGCTCTGCGCCGAGCAGGTTGCCGGCGCCGCGTATGTCGAGGTCTTGCATGGCGATGTGTATGCCAGAGCCGAGGTCGGAGAAACTCTCGATGGCCTGCAGTCGTCGTTTCGCCTCGGCTGTGAGGGGGAAACCCGGGGGCGTGAGCAGGTAGCAGAACGCCTTGCGCGAGGAGCGTCCGACACGGCCGCGCAGCTGGTGCAGCTCGCTGAGGCCGAAATTCTGCGCCGAGTCGATGATGATCGTGTTCACGTTGGGCATGTCCACGCCGTTCTCCACTATGGTGGTGGAGAGGAGTATGTCATACTTGCCGGCGGAGAAGTCGCAGATAGACTGCTCGAGTGTCTCAGGCGGCATCTGCCCATGGCCTATCACTATCCGTATGCGCGGTATGAGCCGCTCCAGGCGGTTCTTCAGGTCGGTGAGGCGGTCTATGCGGTTGGCTATGAAGAAGACCTGTCCTCCACGGCTCACCTCAAAGTTGATGGCTTCTGCCACGATGTCGTCGCTGAATGGGGCGACGTTGGTGACAATGGGCTGACGGTTGGCCGGCGGCGTGTTGAGCGAGCTGAGGTCGCGGGCGCCCATTAGCGAGAACTGCAGAGTGCGCGGTATCGGGGTCGCGCTCATGGTGAGCGTATCCACATTGACTTTCAGCTGCTTGAGCTTGTCTTTGACCGCCACGCCGAATTTCTGCTCCTCGTCTACGACCAGCAGCCCTAGATCCTTGAAACGGACGCTCTTGCCGATGAGCTTGTGTGTGCCGATGATGATGTCTATCTTGCCCTCGGCCAGGTCGGCGAGTATCTGCTTGGTTTCCTTGGGCTTGCGGGCGCGAGAGAGGTAGTCCACGCGCACGGGCATATCCTTGAGCCGCTCGGAGAATGTCTTGTAGTGCTGCATGGCGAGGACAGTCGTCGGCACAAGCACAGCAGTCTGCTTGTTGTCTGCGGCAGCCTTGAACGCTGCGCGGACAGCGATTTCGGTTTTGCCGAAGCCCACGTCGCCGCATACGAGGCGGTCCATGGGGCGGGGCGACTCCATGTCGGCCTTGACAGCCGCGACGGCCTTGACCTGGTCTGGCGTGTCCTCATACTGGAAGCCAGCCTCTAGCTCATGCTGCATATACGAGTCTGGGGAGAAGCTGAAGCCCTTCTCCTCGCGGCGTGCGGCATAGAGCTTTATGAGGTCGCGTGCAATGTCCTTGACGTGCGTCTTGGTGCGCTCCTTAATCTTGTTCCACGCGCCTCCGCCCAGCTTGCTGACACGAGGCGGCACGCCCTCCTTGCCACGGTACTTAGACAGCTTGTGCAGCGAGTGTATGCTTACATATACAGTGTCGTTGTCCTGGTACACGAGCTTGATCATCTCCTGCGTGACATCGCCCATGGGCATGCGCACGAGCCCGGCAAACCGCCCTATGCCGTGGTCGATATGGACGATGTAGTCGCCGGTCTCGATGCGGCTCAGCTCCTTGAGGCTCATGGCCAGCTTGCCGCTGCGTGCGCGGTCAGAGCGCAGCTGGTAGCGGTGGAAACGGTCGAATATCTGGTGGTCGGTGAACAGGCATACTCGGTTCTGTGTGTCTACAAACCCCTGGTGCAGCGTCGACTCCACGGGCGTGAAGGGGATGTTGTCGCCGCGCTCGTCGAAGATAGTGCGCAGACGCTCGTTCTGTTGCGGGTTGTCGCTGAGTATGAATAGCGAGTACCCCTCGGCGAGCAGCCCGGAGAACGACTCGGAGATAAGCTCGAAATTCTTGTGGTACAGCACCTGCGGCTTGCAGTCGATAGTCACCGTTGCCGAGGGGCGGAAGTCGGGAGTGTCGGAAGCCGCGCCGTACTGCACGATGCGGAATGACTTCAGCCGCGAGATGAACGCCTCTGCATCAACGAGATGCCTCATGGCATCCGGCTCCCCCTCGCCGCTCTCGATGACAGCGTGCGAGAGCTGTGTGGCGCACACTTCGCGGACGGAGGAAAGCGTCCACGCCACAGACTGGCAGTAGACCACCGTGGCGTCGGCAAGGGTGTCGAGCAGCGAAACGCCCTCTGCCTGTTCCTGTGTGTTGGCGGGGACTACGGTAGCAGCGTTGCAGCGTTGCTCCGACAGCTGCGTCTCGACATTGAAGGTGCGTATGGAGTCTATTTCGTCATCGAAAAAGTCTATGCGGTACGGCAGCTCGTTGGCGTATGAGAACACGTCGAGTATCGAGCCTCGCGAGGCGAACTGCCCTGGCTCGTAGACATAGTCTACGGAAACGAAGCCGAGTTCGCGCAGCCGGTCGATGCAGTCCTGGCGTATGCACTTGTCACCGGCGGCAAAAGAGAGGCAGTTGCGCTCCATAGCCTCCGGCTCGGGGACTTTCTCTGCCACCGCTTCGGGATAGGTGACTATCCAGCGCACCGCTCCCCGGCGCAATGCCTCGAGCGTCTCGGCGCGTAGTATCTGCGAGGGCGGGTCTGGCTGCCCGTACTTGATGTGGCGGCGGTAGCCCGAGGGGAACAGAGCCACGCTCCCATCGCCGGCGATTGCGGCGATGTCGGTGTACATATACGCGGCAGCATCAGCGTCGTTGGCGATGACGAGAGCCGGGGCGTGCCTTTTCTTCAGCGAGGCTATGACGGCCGCCGGCGCGCTGCCGGCAAGCCCGGCTATGGCGAGGCTGCGGCACGAGCGGTCGGAGATTGCCGTGTCGATGGCTGCGATGCGTGCCGGTGTCATGAACCGGCTGATGGCTTGGGCCAGTTTCATGTCGTCTGCTTATTTCTTTGCCGAGAGCAATTCCTTGTACCGCTTCGGGTCGTTTAGTATCTCGATGGCGGTCTTGACCCCTTCGTCCGTCTTGAGGAACTGTATGTGCTGACCGCGAGCATAATAGTAGTGTTCGACTATCTCCATGGCGAGATATTCCGATATTTCCTCGCGCTTCAAGTCGAGGTCGCTCTGCAGGTCATGCGTCAGAGCCTTGGCAAGCTCGTCAAACTGGCGGCTGATGTCGTCGTTCATATACCCCTCGACCTCGGCTGTCTTGCGCAGGTTGTTTATGCCCTCCTCGCACACCTTGTCATACTTGAACCTTTCGGGGTCGATGAATTGCTTGAAGTCCTCGTATATCTCGTCGGTTATCACAAACTCCTCGGGTGCGCAGATTGTGTCGTGAGTGTTGGCGTAGCGGTTGGCGTAATCGAATATCCAGTTGTCGCGCACCAGGTTGTATATCAGACGGTTTCCCTCGCCCCAGTCGATTTCGACATCGGGCTTGAGGCCGCCGCCGTCACGCACCTCGCGCCCGGCGCGTGTGTGGAACACGTTGGTCAGCGAGTCGGGCGTGCGGGTGGCATATCCGTTGGCGTCGCGGTGCGAATAGTCGAGAGCCTGTATGAGGCGGCCCGAGGGGATGTAGTATTTCGCGGTCGTATACTTGATCAGCTCGTTGTAGGGGAGCGGCCGTGTGGTCTGCACAAGCCCCTTGCCGAAGCTGCGGCTGCCGGCCAGCACGCCACGGTCGAGGTCCTGGATTGCGCCGGCTGTCACCTCGGAGGACGAGGCCGAGCCGTTGTCTATCAGCACCACGAGAGGCACGTTCTCCAGCAGCGGACGGTGCGTGGTCTTGAATATGCGCTCCTCCTTCTTGCCGCGAGTGCGCAGCACCTCCGTCCCCTTGGGAAGGAAATAGCCGAGTATGTCAATGGCAGCCTCCAGCAGCCCGCCGCCGTTGCCGCGCAGGTCAAGCACTATGCCGCGCAGGGGCGCGTTGCGTGTCAGTGCCTCTATAGCGGCTTTCACCTCGTCAGCCGACTTCTCGATATATTGTGTGAGGGTGATATAGCCGATGCCGTCCGCCACCATGCCGTAGTACGGCACAGAGGGGCTTTTGACCAGTGCGCGGTCAAAAGTGAACGAGAGTATGCTGTCCGTCACGTACGGGCGTTTCACCTGCAGCGTCACCGATGTGCCGGGAGTGCCGCGCATCATCGACACTACCTGGTCTGAAGTCATCCCCCGGGTGGAAGTGGTGTCTACGCGCAGTATCTCGTCGCCGGCACGCAGCCCGGCACGAGCCGCCGGAGAACCCTCAAACGGGCCGGAGATGTATGTCGCGCCGTCGCGGTAGAGTATGCTCGACCCGATGCCGCCGAACTCGCCGGTGGTCATGGTCTCGAAATTCTTCCGCTCCTCCACGTTGTAATATTCCGTGTAGGGGTCGATGGTGTACATCATCGTGTTGATGGCGGCATCGAATGTCTTGTCGATGTCGATAGAGTCCACATAGTTCTGCTGCAGCTCGTTGATGATAGCGGAAAAGGTGTTCATCTTGCGGGCGAGGGCAGCGTCTGCGCTCTTCTGAGCCGATACGACGGCGGTTGGGACTATGAGGGCGGCTATTGCGGCAAATGCGGCATAGCGCAGTCTTGGGGTCAGCATATTTCGTTGTTAATGTATGTGTGTCAGTTTGTTTCTCACTTGTGGGGATAGTCCACGGTGTAGTGCAGGCCGCGGCTCTCCTTGCGCTCCATGGCTTGGCGCATGATGAGGTATGCCACGTTGATGATGTTGCGCAGCTCGCACAGCTCGCGCGAGGGCTTGCTCACCTTGAAGAGGCGTTCCGTCTCCTCGTAGAGGATGTCGAGGCGGCTCCATGCACGCTTGAGGCGCAGGTCGCTGCGCACTATGCCCACATAGTAGCCCATTATCTGGTTGACCTCCTTGACGCTCTGGGTGATGAGCACCATCTCCTCGGGGTGCGCCGTCCCCTCGTCGTTCCATTCGGGGATGTCGTTGCGCAGGTCGTAGGCGGCGATGTTGGCAGAGGCGTGCTTGGCAGCAGCGTCGGCGTATACGACAGCCTCGATGAGCGAGTTGGACGCCAGGCGGTTGCCGCCGTGCAGCCCGGTGCGGCTGCACTCGCCCAGGGCGTACAGCCGCTTGATGGACGACTCGCCGTTGAGGTCAACGGCAATGCCGCCGCAGAGGTAGTGCGCCGTCGGGGTGACGGGTATCATGTCGCGGGTGATGTCGATGCCCAGCGATAGGCACTTCTCGTAGATGGTGGGGAAGTGGCGGCGTGTCTCGTCGGGGTCTTTGGCGGTCACGTCGAGGTATACATGGTCCGTGCCGTGGAGCTTCATCTCCGAGTCGATGGCACGCGCCACGATGTCACGCGGCGCGAGCGACAGGCGCGGGTCGTATTTCTGCATGAACTCGTTGCCGTC
This sequence comes from uncultured Muribaculaceae bacterium, assembly GCA_934663645.1. Taxonomy (GTDB): domain Bacteria; phylum Bacteroidota; class Bacteroidia; order Bacteroidales; family Muribaculaceae; genus Lepagella. The sequence goes on from CAKUKR010000042.1 coordinate 6,066, forward strand.
CAGGTCGCGCAGCACTGCGCCGTAGCCGCGCATCGCCTCCGTGATGAGGAACGAGGGGCGGTCGCCCGGGTGGTAGAGAGCCGTGGGGTGGAACTGTATGAACTCCATGTCGCGGACAGTGCCCTTGGCGCGGTATACCATGGCGATGCCGTCGCCGGTGGCGATGAGCGGGTTGGTAGTGGTGGTGTATACAGCTCCCACGCCGCCGGTGGCCATGACCGTGATGCGGGCCAGGAACGTCTCGACCGCGCCAGTCTGCTCGTCGAGCACGTATGCGCCGTAACAGCAGATGTCGGGAGTGCGCCGCGTCACGGTGCGCCCCAGGTGGTGCTGCGTGATGATTTCCACGGCGAAATGGTGCTCATAAATGTCGATGTTGGGAGTGTCCTTGACGCGCTTCACGAGCGACATCTGTATCTCCGCGCCCGTGTTGTCGGCATGGTGGAGTATCCGGAACTCGGAGTGGCCGCCCTCGCGGTGGAGGTCAAACGTGCCGTCCTCCTTCTTGTCGAAGTCCACTCCCCAGGCTATGAGCTGGCGTATCTGCTCCGGGGCCTCGGTGACCACCTTGCGCACCGCTGCCGGGTCGGAGAGCCAGTCGCCGGCGACCATGGTGTCATGGATATGCTTGTCGAAGTCGTCGAGCTCGAGGTTGGTGACGCTCGCCACGCCCCCCTGCGCGAAATAAGTGTTGGCCTCGTCGAGCGTGGTCTTGCATATCAGGGCGACACTGGCTCCCGTGGCTGCCACTTTCAGGGCAAAGCTCATGCCGGCGATGCCTGAACCTATCACTATGTAGTCGTAACTGTGTGTCATTGTTGATGAGTATGTATTGTCTGTCTTGGGTTTCGTATTTGGGGTTGCGGACGGGCTACAACGCTCCCTGCTCTATGAGTATCGCCACCCGCTCGATTATGGCATCCTCGTGGTTGCTCTGCGGGCGGAAGTCCACCTTCATGTTCATGCCGAAAAAACGGCCGAAGGTCTGCCAGAACCCGGCGCGGAACGAGCCGAGGAACGCCTTGACGATGTTGTATGACGACTGGTTGGTCTCACGGTTGATGAGCTTGAGCATCATCTTGCCCTGTCCCTTGGTCATCTTCTTGATGACCGGTTTGTATTTCTCGAATATGTCATGCTCGAGTCGTTTCAGGTGCGCCTCGCGCTGCTTCTTGTCGGGAATGGTCTGTATGTACTCGTATGTCTCGCACAGCGTGCGGTACGCCAGCTTGGCATACGGCAACGTCTTGCGCACGTCGCGCACTGTCCGCCAGTAGAATTCCTCCTCCTTCTTGTTTTTGAACACCATGGGCGGGAACACGTACACGTCGCGTATGTACGTCATCACCACATTGTCGCCGTATTCATCGACAAACCGCTTGTAGCCCGTATACACCTGCACCTTGATGCGCATGTCGGGCAGCTCGTCTCCGTCGGTGGCAGCGGCAGCGTTGGCATGGTTGTCGGTGGCGAAAACAAGCGCGAGCAGGAAGCTGAAAAGTATGGCGGTACACCTTTCCATATCAAGAGAGTAACGGACGCGCTATCAGGAATATTGCGTCAGGGCCGTAACGGAACAGGTAGTGCAGCGCCGAGAGGCGCAGGGCATCTGCCGAAGCCTCGGCATCGTACTGCGCGGCGTAGCCGGCCAGGCGGCCGCGGGTCGCGGCATCGGCGGAGGCTATCTGCGGGGCGAGCGCGTCGAGATGCAGGTGACGCCGCACTGCCGCGTCGATGCCGGCGGCGATGTCTGCCAGCCGTGTGAGCGAGCGGTCGCCCACCGTGGCAAGCACCTCGGGGGCGAAGTGCTGGTAATACGGCGTGCGCCCGTATGCGGCATTGATTGCGCCGAGGTGGACGTGCCGCCAGTTGCGCGTGTCGTCCACTTCCAGCGTCGCCGGGTCGGCATGGCGCAGCGTGCCCGCGCCGCCGCGCACCGGCACGGAGAGCATCCCCCCGCCGGCGGCTGTGTCGATGTATGCACGGTTCCAGCGGCCGCGTTCCGGCACAGTCTCACGGCCGGTGATGCCGGCGGCATACCACCCGAGAGACGCCATGTACGGTATCATTTCACCTGTGCTTTGCCGGGGTTCGGGTCGCGCAGTATGCGGCCGAAGCGTATCTTGCCGTCCAGCCAGCCGCGTTCCTCGTCGAGGCTGACGGCTATGATTGCGGGCGAACCGATGATGTGGTCCTCCGGAACGAAGCCCCAGTAGCGCGAGTCGAGCGAGCGGTCGCGGTTGTCGCCCATCATCCAGTAGTAGTCCATGCGGAACGTGTAGTATTCCGTCTGCTCGCCGTTGATGTATATTTTGCCGTCGCGCACCTGCAGGTCGTTCCCCTCGTAGGTGTGTATGGCACGCTCGTACATCGGCAGGTTAGCGAGCGTCAGGTGCAGCGTCACGCCGCGCTTGGGTATCCAAATCTCGCCCATCTTGTCGCGGGTCCAGGGGTAGCCGCTCCCGAGGGGAAACACGCCGCTCAGGTCATACAGGCCCGAGGCGGCCTCCCGCACGAGCGGACCGCTGACCTCCGGCCACTTCTCCACCTCCTTCTTCATGTCGTCAGTGAGCGGCACGTCGTAGAATGTCTCGCCGTTCAGCGTTACCGGCTTGCGGTCGTCGGCACGCACGCCGAGCTCCTGCCACTTGCTGTCGGCTATCGGGGTGCGCACAGTGACGATATAGTTGAACTGAACGAGCGGCGCATTGTGTATCTCCCGGCCGTTGATGTACACCACGTCATTGATGATGCTCAGCCGCTCGCCGGGAAGGCCTATGGTGCGCTTGACATAGTTCTCGCGGCGGTCTACGGGCCGCCACACCACCTCGCCGAACTGCTGCGGGTTTTCGCGTATGTACCGGCGCGGGTCTGCGATGCCCTTGTTGCGCAAATCATACACTATCGAATAATAGTCCGGGTTCTGTATCTTGAGAGCTACGGTGTCGCCTTGCGGATAGTTGAACACCACGATGTCGCCGCGCTCCACGGAGCGGAGCCCCGGCAGGCGGTGGTACGCCAGCTGCGGCTTCTCTATGTAGCTCTTGCCAAGGCCGAAGGGGAGCGTGTGCTGCGCCAGCGGGAAATGCAGGGGGGTCTGCGGCACACGAGGCCCGTAAACGTATTTGTTCACCCACAGGTAGTCGCCCACGAGAAGCGACTTCTCAAGCGACGACGAGGGGATGTTGTACTGCTGCCCGATGAACGAGAAGACGAAATACGCCAGCACCAGGGCATAGACGATAGCGTCAACCCAACTCATTATCGAACGCACCGGACCTTTCTCCTTTTTCCACCAAGTCCACGGTATGTAGGAGGTTATGTATATGTCAGCCAGCAGCAGCCACAGCGGCAGCAGCCAGGCGTTGCCCATCCATATCACCCACAGCAGGAATATCACCGACACGATGCCGAACCGTATCCAGCGCGTGGTCTTGACGCGCCGCAGCCGTCCCATCAGCGACTTGTCCTCGGCGGCAGCCCCAGGACGTGCCGCTTCCTTCATTATTTCTGTCATTGTTCTGGTATTATCTCGTTAAACATGTCGGATATGGCGTACAGAGCCGCCGGGCGGCCGGCAAGCCATTCGGCTGAAAGCACCGCGCCGAGGGCGAAACCGCGCCGCGAGTGCGCCGTATGCGTCAGCTCGAGGGTGTCCTCGCCGCTCCGCCACGACACCGTGTGTATGCCCGGCACTTCGCCGTCACGGCGGTAGCGCACGTTCAGCACGTCCTCCGCCAGCGGTATCTCGCTTTCCTCCCAGCGCGTCAGGCGGCCGTCGGCTGCTATCATCTGCTCCGCTGTCGTTATCGCCGTCCCCGAGGGGTGGTCGAGCTTATGGATATGGTGCGTCTCCGTCACCTGCGGACGGTACTGCGCGAAACGGCTCATCAGGCGCGTCATGTAGCGGTTGACAGCCCAGAACAGGTTCACGCCCACCGAGAAGTTGGTGGCATACATCGCCGCCTTGCCGTGCTGCGCCACAAGGCCTTTCACCTCTTCCAGCCGGTCATGCCACCCCGTGGTGCCGCACACCACCGGTATCCCTGCTGCCAGCGACGCGGCAATGTTGCCGACAGCTGCCGCAGGGATGCTGAACTCTATTGCCACATCGGCCGAGGCGAACTCCGGGGAGGCGAACTTCCCCGTCTCGCCCACATCGATGGTGCATACTATATTGTGGCCGCGCTCACGCGCCACCTCCTCGATGATATGGCCCATGCGGCCGTATCCTATGATTGCTATATTCATTTTTTCTTCCGCTTTTTGTGCCGGCACGCCGGCTGCATTATACGAAATCCTCGCCGAAGCGCGTCTTCACCTCGTTGACCACCTGGCGTATTTGCTGCTCCCTCTCCATAGGGTATATCATCAGCACATTGCCGCTCTGGGCCACTATATAGCCGTCCAGCCCGGACGCCACAATGATCTTGTCTGTGTCACAGGTGAATACGCTGTTGGTGCAGTCCGACTCGAGCACCTCGCAGTTCTGCGTCACGTTGCCGCGCTGGTTGCGCGGGGAGATGTCATACAGAGCCTTCCAGGTGCCCAGGTCGGTCCACCCGAAATCCACCGTCTTGACATACACGTTGGAAGCCTTCTCCATTATGGCATAGTCTATCGAGATGTTGGTGGCGTTGGGAAACTGCGTGTCTATGAACTGCATCTCGCCCTCCGTGCCGTACACGCCCGCCCCGTCCTCAAAGAGGGCTGCCATCTCCGGCGCGTATGAGCGGAACGCCTCGAGTATCGACGACACTCGCCACAGGAACATGCCGGAATTCCAGTAGAACTCGCCGGAGCTGACAAACAGCTTCGCCATCTCGAGGTCTGGCTTTTCGGTAAACGACTTCACGCGGCGCACGGCAGGGAAGTCCTCGCAGAACGCGCCGGTCTGGATGTAACCGTAGCCCGTGTGCGGGCACGTCGGCTTGACACCGAGCGTCAGCAGGTTGCCCGTAGCCTCCACATATTCCAGCCCCTCGCGGATGTCGTCGCGGAACTGCTCCTCGCGCATGATGAGGTGGTCAGAGGCCAGAACGACCATCGAAGCGTCCGGGTCGAGAGCCTTGATGTGGTTTGCAGCCCAGCAGATGCAAGGCGCAGTGTTGCGGCGCGCAGGCTCGCAGAGGATGTTGCCGCGTGGCAGGTCCGGAAGCTGCTCGGCTATCATGTCGGCATACTGGCGGTTGGTCACCAGCAGGATGCGGCTTATGTCCACCAACGGCAGTATGCGGTCCACGGTCATCTGAAGCAGCGAGCGTCCCGTGCCGAAAAAGTCCAGAAACTGCTTCGGCTTCTCCTGACGGCTTACGGGCCAGAAACGCGACCCGATGCCGCCGCACATTATCACGCAATATCTCATTTCTCAGTCTTTGTTTTGTCTTGTCTGTATTTCGGTTGCGGCCTCGCCCGCGCTCATGCGTCAGCGTCAGCCTTGAACTGGTATTTCACGCCCTCGACTACATTTATCATATAGTCGCCGAGCTTCTCCGCCTCTCCTATCAGGTCCATGAAGAATATGCCCTCCTGATAGTCATACAGGTGGTTGTTGATGTTGTCTATGTTGGTATCACGCAGACGGTTGCGGTAATTGTTTATTTCCCGCTCCTTGTTGTACGCCTTGATGATGAGCGAGTCAGAGGGGGTCTCCATCTCACGCAGCAGCTCGAGCATATTGTCCATAGCCTCCTCCACCAGGTCATACATGTTGTCTATCTCGTGGATGATGCGGTCGTCCAGCTTGACATGGCTCCGGTCGCGGCGGTCGAGCGTCTTGGCGATGTTGTAGCACCCGTCGGCAATGGACTCGATTTCCGAGATGACACGCAGCATGCCTGCCACACGCATCTTGCCTTCAGGCGAAAGCCGACCCTCCGCAACATGATTAAGGAACTTGCCTATCTCTATCTCCATGCGGTCTGAGATGTCCTCATACTTCTCAATGCGGCTGTACACCTTGACATACCGCTCGTCATTGTTGTCAGTATGTATCATGTCACGCGCCATGTCGAGCATACGCTTGACACGCTCGCCGTAGACTGCTATCTCCTTCTGAGCCTGCGTGATGTCCAACTCCGAAGCCTTAAGTATGCCTCGGCCGATGAACTTGAGCGAGAACTCGTCCTCCTTGTCCCGCTTGTGTGCCGGCATGAGCCAGCGCACCGCCTTGACATACAGTTTGGTAAACCATATCATGATGCCGAGGTTGATGGTATTGAACACTGTCGGGAATATCGCCAGACCCAACGCCACAGAAGCCTGGGCGTATGTTGTCAGCCCCCCTTCGGGCGTGAACAGCCGCGAGGGGGCTATCCCGGCCTCCTGCGCTCGGGTGATGTCCATCGGGTTGAGACCCTGGAACTCAGCAGTGATGCCGCCCACAAGCTCCATGAACGGATAGAACACACACAACGCTATCACAGAACCGATTACATTGAACAGCACATGCCCCATCGCCGTCCGCTTGGCGGCGAGGTTGCCGCTCAGCGACGCCAGTACCGGCGTTATCGTCGTGCCGATGTTGCCGCCCAGGACTATCGCGCAGCCAAGCTCGAAACTTATCCACCCCTGCGAACACATGATGAGCGTAACAGCAAACGTCGCCGCCGAACTCTGCACAACCATCGTGATGATGACGCCTATGGCAAAGAATATCAGCACCGAGCCGTAACCCATCGATGTATAGTCGGCCATCGACTGCAGCAGCTCCGGATTTTCCTGCAAGTTCGGCACAAAACGGTTTATCAGGTCCAAGCCCATGAACAACAGGCAGAAACCTATTAGGAACTCGCCCAGCGACTTGACCGAGCTGCGCTTCATGAAAAGCATCGGCACGCCTACGGCAAGCAGTATTATGCTGTAGTCGGAAATGTTGACTTCAAACGAGAATGCGGAGATAATCCACGTGGTGAACGTGGTCCCGACATTAGCGCCGAAAATCACCGCCATGGCCTGCTGCAAGGTCATCAGGCCCGCGTTGACAAACGACACTACCATCACAGTCGATGCGCTCGAACTCTGGATAAGAGCCGTTATCGCCATACCCGTTATCACGCCCATGGCGCGGTTCTTGGTCATGACTCCCAGGATGTTGCGCAACCGGTCGCCAGCGGCCTTCTGAAGGCCCTCACTCATGACTTTCATGCCATAGAGGAACAGGCAGACCGCACCCAACAGGCTGATGAAATCAATAATCGAATAATTCATCTACATTTCCGTTTGTCCCGCGCCTGGCAGGGCGCTGCTCGGCGCGGACACTGTTTCACTGCGCGAATTTAACACATTTTTTTCGTTCCGCACCTATCTTCCCCCTATAAAAATCCCAAAGCCGCGGTCAGTGGAGGAGGAGGACGGTGCCGGGGCGGTCTTTCGCTTTCGGGTTGAGGCGGCGCAGAGTCGACAGCTGCATGCCGAACCGCTGGGCTATCGAGTGCATCGATTCTCCCTCGCCTATCGTCACTTTCTTCTGTCCTGAGGGAGCGTCTTTGTGCTTCTCTTGCAGGTAAACCTCTTCCCAGGCCTTTATTTCGCCGTCCCGCTCTGCGTCGTTGTAGCGCAGCAGGTCGGTCACCTTCATGTTGAACTCGCGGGCAATGGCGAGGTATGTGTCGCCGGGGGCTGCCACCACATAGTGGAGGCTGCGCGAGCGGCGCACGGCGTGCGAGCTTTGCAATGCGCCGAATATGAACTGCACCACGTCGTCGGCATCTGCCGCGCCGCTGTCGTATCGCGTCAGCCCGTACAGCTCGATTATCGTCACGAGGCGGTCGGCATAGTTCGGGTCGGTGGCGTATCCACACTCGCTCAGTCCGCGGGCCCACCCGGCGTAGTCACTGAGGGCGAGGTCGAAGAGCCGCTTGTACCGCTTAGCCTTGAGTATACGCGAATGGTCGGCATAACTCTCTGCGGCAGATGAATATACGCGGAAGCACTCGTCGGGGGCATCATCATCGCGCAGCATCGAGGGCCCCGACCAGTTACCGCATTTTATGCCGAAATGGTTGTTACCCTCGCGTGCGAGCGTTGACATGCCGGCACTGCTCTCGAGCAGTCCCTGGGCGAGGGTAATGGAAGCCGGTATGCCCGCTTGCTTCATCTGTTCGACGGCGAGCGGCGCGAAGCGTTCTATGTAGTCGGTGTACTGGCTGTTTCCCTTCTTCTTGCCGCTTTTGGGGGCAGCGGCGACCACAGAGGCAAGGCACGTGCAGAGGAGTATGGCTATTGCCGCAAAAGCCGTGCGGCGCAAGGGACGCGGTGCTGGCGAGGGTGTCATTTCAGCCGGATTACCTTGCCGTTGTACATGGGGGTGTATTTCGACATCTTGTTGATGCGGCACAGCTCGCCGACGCTCATGCCGTGTTCGCGAGCTATCTTCTCAAGGGTGTCTCCTCGGCGGACGCGGTATGTGGCGGTGCGGGGCTTGGCGGTTGCCGACGCAGCCGATGCCACGGTCTCTGTTTTCAGTCCGGCGACACGCGGCGCCGGCTTCGTCTGCTGCTTGCGCTGTGCGCTGCGCTCCTTCTTGCTGTCGCCCTTGCCGCCACTGCGCGGTTTGGCGTTGCCGTTGCTGTCAAAGTCGAAATAGTTGGCGGGGTCAACGGCGACGCCGGCAATGCGTGTCTCGAAATGCAGGTGCGGGCCGGTGGCGTTGCCTGTTGAGCCGCCTATGCCGAGGGGCTGTCCGGCACGCAGGTACTGCCCATGCACAACGAGGGGGGCGGAAAGGTGTCCGTAGATGGTCTCCATGCCGTCGGCGTGCTTCACCTTGACATACCGGCCGTAGCCGTCGGGGTCGTTGGAGACAAGGACGACTTTGCCCTCGAAGGCTGCACGGACAGTGTCGCCTGTGTTGAGTTGCAGGTCAACGCCGTAGTGCATCCTGCCGAACGCAGGGCGGTAGCCGAAGCCGCTGACGAGCGAGCCGCTGACGGGTGCAGCCTTGGACGTGCCGTTCCCGGTGTTGATATAGCGGCGTCCGCCGGGAGCGGCGTATGTGGTCGTCGGCGAATATGTCCCCATTACAAAGGGGTTGACATAGCCCGAGCCGGTTGCCGGCTTGGCGATGTCCTGGCGTGCGTCGATGCCGTAGGTGGAATAGGTTATGCCGGCAGAAGCGAAATCGCCGGTATCGGAGGCGTTGTTGTCACTGCCCGACGACGAGCCGGCGGCACGCATGGCTGCTGCGACACCGTCCATGGTCTGCGACATTGACGACCGCTGCTGCCGCATCGAGGCCGCCACGCCGTCGAGCACCTCCGCAGTGCCGGCATTTGCCTCGGCAGCGGCGCGTTCAGTGGCACGGAGTATCTCCCCCATGTCGGGGACACTCTGGGCCGATGCAGCCGCTATGGCGGCAACAGCGGCGGCAAGCATGGTCAACAGACGGTTCATAATTGTATAACGAGCTGACAGCGTGGTTTATTTCATCTCCTCGCCGTACATGCGGCGGTAATAGTTGCGGTATTCGCCGGAGGTGATATGGTCTGTCCATTCCTGATGGTCGAGATACCAGCGCACGGTCTTCTCGAGACCCTCCTCAAACTGCAGCGACGGCTCCCAGCCGAGTTCCTCCTTCAGCCGCGTCGAGTCGATGGCATAGCGCAGGTCGTGTCCCTTGCGGTCCTCGATGTATGTTATCAGCCCCAGCGAGTCTCCCTCCGGGCGGCCGAGCAAACGGTCGGTGACGGCGATGAGCGCGTGGACGATGTCGATGTTTTTCCACTCGTTGAAGCCGCCGATGTTGTATGTGCGTCCAGGCTTGCCACGGTGGAAGATAAGGTCGATGGCGCGGGCGTGGTCCTCGACATACAGCCAGTCGCGCACGTTCTGCCCCTTGCCGTACACGGGGAGGGGGCGGCGGTGGACGATATTGTTGATGAAGAGGGGCAGCAGCTTCTCAGGAAACTGGTACGGGCCATAGTTGTTGGAGCAGTTGGTCACGATGACCGGCATGCCGTATGTGTCGTGAAACGCCCGCACGAAATGGTCGGACGAGGCCTTGGATGCCGAATATGGGGAGTGGGGGGAGTAGCGCGTCTCTTCAGTGAAAAAGTCGTCGCCATACGGAGCCTCGCCGTCGGGGCGGGTCATCTCAAGCGCGCCGTACACCTCGTCGGTCGAGATGTGGTAGAACAGCTTGCCGTCATATCCCACGGGCGATGCCTCCCACAGTTCGCGGGCTGCCTGGAGCAGTGAGAGCGTGCCCATGACGTTGGTGCGGGCAAAAGCGAACGGGTCGCGAATGGAGCGGTCTACATGGCTCTCGGCAGCGAGATGTATCACGCCGTCAACGCCGTAGCGGTTCATCACGGCACGCATGGTGTCGGTGTCGCAGATGTCGGCGTGTTCAAAAACGTAGTTGGGGGCAGCCTCCACATCTCGCAGGTTTTCAGGATTGCCGGCGTATGTGAGTTTGTCAACGTTGATGATGCGGTATTCCGGGTATTTGTTGACCAGCAGCCTCACGACATGCGAGCCGATGAAACCGGCGCCGCCGGTGACGATTATGTTTCGTTTGAAGTTCATGTTCGTTGTGTGGGTATTGTCGTTTCAGGTGTCAACGCTCAGCCATTCAGCAGATTGCAGATACAAGTGTCTATCGAGTCTGTCCAGTACGGCACTTCGACCCCGAAGCGTTCCTTTATTTTTGTCTTGTCTAGCACGGAGTATGCCGGGCGTTCAACAGGCGAGGGGAACTCGCTGCTGTGGCATGGTGTCACCACGCTGCCGCCGCGCCCTGCGCGTACAGCCACGCGGCGAGCCACGTCATACCATGAGCATACCCCCTCGCCAGAGTAATGGTATGAGCCGTAGCAGCTGTCAGCCTCGGGCGTTTTCAACGCCTCGACGATGCGTGCTATTGCGCGTGCCAAGTCCGGCGCGTAGGTAGGTGTCCCCGCTTGGTCGAACACCACCTTCACCTTCGGCATACGCGCTGTCAGGTCGAGCATCGTCTTGACGAAGTTGCGGCCGAACTCGCTGTACAGCCATGCCGTGCGTATGATGACGTGGCGCGGGTTGACGCTGCGCACCAGCTGCTCGCCCTCGAGCTTTGTCCTGCCGTATACGCCGAGCGGCGAGGTGGGCAGGTCTTCGGTCAGCGGGGTGTTATATGGCAGTCCGCCGAACACATAATCAGTTGATATATGTATGATTGAGCCGCCGTGCCGCTGCATGGCAGCAGCGAGTATGCCCGGTGCTTCAGCGTTCAGTTTGCGGGCGAGAGCCTCATCGCTTTCAGCGCGGTTCACGTCGGTATATGCCGCACAGTTCACCAGCAGCTCCGCGCCGGTGTCGGCGACAGCCTTCTCAACGGCAGCAGCGTCCGTTATGTCAAGTTCGCCGATGTCGGTAAACGTGTATTTGTCATCGCTTCCTGCAGCGGCGAGGCGCAGTGACCGCCCCAGCTGCCCGTTTGCTCCTGTGACAAGAATGTTCATGGCTGTGTGTCAGAGATAATAGTCGGTGTTGTAGTCGAAATCAGCGGTGGCCTCCGTCAGCGGCAGCCGCACCAGGTCTTTGTCTGAGACGATGGCCTCGCCGGCTGTGAACCGCCAGTCGATGCCAAGCTGCGGGTCGAAGGCCTGGATGCCACCCTCGCTCTGCGGCGCGTAGTAGTTGTCGCACTTGTACTGGAAGACGGCAATGTCTGTCAGCACGGAGAAGCCATGGGCGAAGCCGCGCGGTATGAAGAGCATGTTGTGGTCCTCCTCCGTCAGCTCCACCGCCACGTGCTGTCCGAAAGTGGGCGAGCCACGGCGTATGTCAACAGCCACGTCCAGCACACGCCCGCGCACACAGCGCACCAGCTTGCTCTGCGCCTCCGCGCCCTTCTGGTAATGCAGACCGCGCACCACGCCGCGCTGCGACATGCTTTCATTGTCCTGCACGAAACGCACCGGACGCACCAGCGCGTCAAACTCGCGCTGCGAGAACGACTCGAAGAAATACCCCCTGCGGTCGGCGAACACACGAGGCCTCACCTCCACAACGCCCTCTATATTGGTCTTGATTATTTCCACTGTTTCAGATGTTTATACACGTGTATGCGTTTTCATTTGCTGTCAGCCAACTTGAGCAGATACTGCCCGTAGCCGTTTTTCGCCATCGGTGTCGCCACCTGCCGCAGCTTGCAGCTGTCTATCCAGCCGCTGCGGAACGCTATCCCCTCGAGGCAGCCGATTTTCAGCCCCTGACGCTTCTCGAGCACCTCCACATATATGGAAGCCTCGGCGAGGGAATCGTGCGTGCCGGTGTCGAGCCACGCAAACCCGCGCCCGAGCGTTTGCACCATCAGCCGCTCCTGCTGCAGATAGCTGCTGTTGACCGACGTTATCTCCAGCTCGCCGCGTGCCGACGGCTTGATCCTGGCTGCAATGTCAACCACGCTGTTGGGATAGAAATACAGCCCGGTGACGGCATAGTTCGATTTCGGCTGCGCCGGCTTCTCCTCTATGGATATGCACTTGCCGTCAGCGTCAAACTCCGCCACGCCGTACCGCTCCGGGTCGTTGACCCAATAGCCGAACACCGTCGCCATCCCTTTCTGCTCGGCATCCTCGACAGCCCGCGTGAGCATCGGCTGGAAGCCCGAGCCATGGAATATGTTGTCGCCCAGCACGAGGCAGACGGCATCGTCGCCTATGAACTCGCGCCCGATGATGAACGCCTGAGCCAGTCCGTCCGGCGAGGGCTGCTCCGCATATTCGAGGCGGCATCCGAAGTCGCTGCCGTCGCCCAGCAGCCGCCGGAACATCGGCAGGTCATCAGGGGTGGAAATGATGAGAATGTCGCGTATCCCCGCCAGCATCAGCACCGACAGGGGATAATATACCATAGGCTTGTCATAGATGGGCAGCAACTGCTTGCTGACACCCTTTGTTATAGGATAAAGGCGTGTGCCGCTGCCACCCGCCAATACTATTCCCTTCATATTGATTTCGAGCGATTAGTGTACCGGTATGCCGCGCAGGCGCGACGCGCACGCTTCCGCGCGGCATTTAATGTGCAAAAATAGTCAATTCCCCCGAAATCGCAAAATCCCGCCCGGCGACAGACCTGATCGAGCGAAGGATAAAGGAGTCCGCAGTGGTGGGCTTCGATGAGTCGGGCTG
>CAKUKR010000043.1 GCA_934663645.1 uncultured Muribaculaceae bacterium
TGTCAGTGGGGGTGTGTCAAAATAGGCGCACCCTCTTTTTTATGCGCAGCCAGAAGGAACATGGCTGCTCTTTCATGTTGGTGAGAGGCGAGCGGTTGTCATGTCCCCGATAAAAGCGAATCAGGGTGCGGAATTGTCTCCGCACCCTGATTGTATTTAGGGTCTGTGTGTCAGAAACGGTTCAGCCTGCTGGGCTTGAATTGACACATCTTGTTCGATTTTACTCGGCTGTGTTTTCTGTTGCAGGGGCAGCGGGTTCTGTTGGCTGTTCTGCGGTCACAGGGGCATTGTTCAACAGCTTTTGTGACGTTTTGAGGTTAGCCTGGGCGACGTTGTTCTTGGCTTCGAGGAGTTCGACATCGTCATCCATTTGCTTTCCGAGGTCTGGGTTCACTTTGACAATTGAGTCCAGCTGGCTATACATGGATGTCATCGCAGTGTTGAGTTCGTCCATGCTCTGGGCCTTCTCAGCCTTTTCGATAGTCGCGTTGATCAGGTCGAGAGCCTGCTGTTTTGCTGACTTCTGGCAAGAGCCGAAGAACAGCACCATTGCTGCGCATGCAGCGAAAATGAATTTTTTCATGATGGGTTGGTTTTATTGGTTAATACTGTCAGACGAGGTTGTTTCATCTGATTTGTTTTTAGCAGGAACTGCATTTTTGAGATGTTTGTCGAGGAAGTTGAAGAATACCCGCTGCCAGAGGATTGCGTTCTGCGGCTTGAGTATCCAGTGGTTCTCGTCCGGGAATACGAGCATCTGCGCGTCGAGACCGTGCATCTTGGCTGAATTGAAGGCCATCATGCCCTGCGAAGCGAGAATGCGGTAGTCGCGCTCGCCCACGGTGATGAGTATCGGGGCTGTCCACTTGTCAACAAAGAGGTGTGGGGAGTTGCTGTATGTGCGCTGTGCCACGGCGTTGTTCTTGTCCCATGGTGCGCCGCCGAGGTCGAAGTCTGCAAACCACATCTCTTCAGTTTCGCAATACTGTGCCTCGACATTGAAGATGCCGGCATGGGCGATGAGGGCTGCGAAGCGGCCGTCGTTGTGTCCTGCGAGCCAGTATACGGAGAAGCCGCCGTAGCTTGCGCCGATAGCTCCGATGCGTGCCGGGTCTACGTAGGGCTTGGTCTTCATGTAGTCAACGGCAGCGAAATAATCCTGCATGTTCTGGCCGCCGTAGTCGCCTGAGATCTGACGGTTCCATTCCTCGCCGAATCCGGGGACTCCGTGGCGGTTGGGCGCTATGACGATGTATCCGTTGGCTGCCATGATCATGAAGTTCCAGCGGTAGCTCCAGAACTGGCTGACGGCAGACTGCGGGCCGCCCTGACAGTATAGCAGCATGGGGTATTTCTTGTTGGGGTCGAAGTTGGGGGGCAGTATTTCCCATGCGGTCATCATCTTGCCGTCGGTGGTCGGCACCATAACTTTTTTCACGTCGCCGAGCTTGAGCTGTGCGAGCAGCTGCTTGTTTACTTCGGTCACGTCCTTGGCCTGGCCGTTCTCGATGAGGCATACCTCGTTGGGACGCTGCATGGAGTGTCGCATGGCAAGCACCTTGTCGTTGCCCACGGGGCTGACGCCAACATAGTCCCACTGTCCGGAAGCGAGTGTGTCAATCTTGCAGGTCTGCGCGTCGATGCGGAACACCGGCTGCGTGCCCTCATAGTAACCGTTGAAGACGATAGCCTTGCTGTCAGGCGTCCATGCGAAGCCTTCGGGCCAGTAGTCCCAGTTCTCTGTCAGGTCGCGCTGCTGCTTGGTCTGCATATCGAGCACCATGAGGCGTTTCTTGTCGCTCTCGTATTTTGCGGTCTTCATGCTCAGCCAAGCCAGCGACTTGCCGTCGGGCGAGAATTTCGGGTCTGTGTCGTAGCCCGGGTTTCCCTCTGTCAGGTTTACGGTTTTCTTTGTCTCGATGTCATACCGGTATATGTCGGAGTTGGTCGAGAAGGCGTAGTCCTTGCCAGTGAGCTTGCGCGACACGTAAACGAGCGACTTGGAGTCGGGAGCCCATGCGAAAGACTCTGCACCGCCGAAGGGCTTCATCGGGCACTCAAACGGCTCGCCCTCCATGATGTCAATTTCGCCGGAAATCTTGCTGCCGTCGAAGTCTGCCAGATAAGGGTGGGGCAGGTCTTCTACCCACTCGTCCCAATGCTTGTACATCAAGTCGTTGATGAGGCGGCCAGTCGTTTTTTCGAGGCCTTTGTAGAGTGTTGAGTCGGGCTTGATTTCGATAGACGAGCCGTAGATGACCCTCTTGCCGTCAGGAGAAATCTCGAAGCAGGACACTCCGCGCTCCACCGCGCTGACGCATTTCTGACCGGAGCCGTCGGCGTTCATGACGAAAATCTGCGAGTTCTCGGTCTTCTTGTCGTATCCGAGGTATGCGATTTTGTTGCCGTTGTCTATCCAGCGGACGTTGGACTCGGACTTCGGGGTGTTGGTGAGGCGTTTCAGGTCAGAGCCGTCGATGTTGGCGCGGTAGATGTCTGCGTTGCCCGTGTTCTCCTCGATGTTTTCAAATGCGATAGTGAAGATGAAAGACTTGCCGTCTGGCGAAGCCACAGCCTCCGACACACGTCCGAAAGCCTCGAGGACTTCTGGCGTGAGCATTCCGTCCACGATGTCAACCTGCGGACGCTGGATGCCGTCACCTTCTGTAGCTGCGCTCTTGCATCCGGTCAGCACGGCCGGGAGCATGAGTGCGCATAGACTGATGTGTGATTTGTTCATATATTCATTTAGGTTTGTTCCTATGTTTGTCGGTCTTTCCGAGGAAGACCTCCGGTTGCGCGTTGCTCGCATAAACAGATGTATGCACGGCGCAATGCAAATTTAATCAATATTCTCCAGTCCGCAATGACATTGCGCATAAAAGATGAGGCGGAAACCGCAAAAAACGCGGTTTCCGCCTGTGATGTGTGTGTGTGTGCCGTTATTTGTTGATCGGCGTAGCCTCTTCGGGCTGGTCCGGGGCGATGAGCTTGTAGCCCTTGCCGTGGATGTTGATGATTTCGATGTTGGGGTCGCCCTTGAGGTGCTTACGCAGTTTGGTGATGTATACGTCCATGCTGCGGGCGTTGAAGTAGTTGTCGTCGATCCAGATGGCCTTGAGGGCGAAGTTGCGCTCGAGTATCTGGTTCATGTGGGAGCAGAGGAGGGTGAGCAGCTCGGACTCCTTGGTAGTCAGCTTCTGTATGCGGCCCTCGATGGTGAGTGTCTGCTTCTGGGTGTCGAAGGTGTAGTTGCCTATCTTGTACATAGTCACCTCCTTGTCTTTCTTGCCCTTGACGCGGCGGAGTATCGCGCCGATACGGAACACGAGCTCTTCCATGGAGAATGGCTTGGTGATGTAGTCATCAGCACCGATCTTGAAGCCCTCGAGCACATCGTCCTTCAGAGCCTTGGCTGTCAGGAAGATGATGGGCACCTCGCTGTTGACGTTTCGGATTTCCTGTGCGAGTGTGAAGCCGTCTTTTTTGGGCATCATCACGTCAAGCACGCACAGGTCGTACTTGCCTTTCAGGAAGGCCTTGTAGCCACGGTCGCCGTCGGGGAGGAGGTCGGCGTTGAACCCTTTTGCCTGGAGGAACTCGCGGAGCAGCATACCCAGGTTCTCATCGTCTTCGCAAAGAAGAATTTTCAGTTTTTCATCCATAACTCAAATATTTTTGTGCCGGCATAATATACCGCAGCGTGTGTTGTCTCTTGATAGTATAACAACAACGGATTGTCGATTATTATTCTCTCCGGCGTGTTTGTGATTATTTTTTCTCGTTGTTTGTTGATTTATTCATTTTTGGTGTCGCTGTTGTGCAGGGGCAGTGTGATGATGAATGTCGTGCCCTTGCCCAGCTCGCTTTCTACTTCGATTTTTCCGTTGAAGAGCGTCACCATCTTCTTGACGTATGCCAGTCCGAGACCGAAGCCCTTGACATCGTGGCGGTTGCCTGTGTGCACACGGTAGAATTTCTCGAAGATGCGTTTCTGGTCGTCCTTGCGTATGCCGATGCCGTTGTCGCTGACGCTTATCCGGATGGATTTGCCCACATTCTCGGTCGTTATTGCAAGCTGGGGGTTTACATCCTCGCGCATATACTTGACAGCGTTGTCGAGCAGGTTGAAGATGACGTTGGTAAACTGCATCTCGTCCACCCATACCACGGCGTTTTCGGCAGCCTGGCGGTATTCGAGCGTGCCTCCGAATTTTTCCACCTTTATCTTGAACGTGTTGACCACGTTGGCTATCACCTCGTCGGCATCCACGTCCTTGAATTTGAGGGCGGCGATGCTTGAATTGTCAAACACGGACATCTGCAGCACCTTCTCGACTTGGAAGCGGAGGCGTTTGGCCTCTACGCCGATGACGTGCGACATGTTTGCCAGCGTAGCGGGCGACTTGCGCACCGAGTCGTCGTTGAGCATCTGCGCTGCCAGCGAGATGGTCGATATGGGGGTCTTCAGCTCGTGTGTCATGTTGTTGATGAAGTCTGACTTCATCTCCGTGAGCTTCTTCTGCCTGAACGCCATGATGATGGTGTACAGGAATATCACCAGCAGTATCAGGGTGAATGCGAGCGCGGGGACTATGAACTTGACTGACGAGTAAATGTAGTTGTGCTTGGTCGGGAACTGCACTTTCAGATGGTACTTGGTGCTCGAGTTGGGGAACAGTGCCTGTTCGTATGTGTTCTCCCGGGATGCCGGGTTGTAGTGTCGTGTCGAGTACAGTATCGCGTCTTTGCAGTCTGTTATGGCAAACGAGAAGGGTAGTTCTCCCAGCCCGTTGTTGGCGAGCTCTGTCGATAGGAAGCTCTTGATGACTGTCGAGTCTGCTCGTTCTATGAGTGGGCGTGAGCCTGAATCGCGCAGTATGGTGAGTATCACCTCGTCGAGCAGTCCTTTCTGGTACAGGTACTGCCCGCGCAGCACCTCGTGCATGGTCTGGTAGCGCGAGCCGATGTCGCGCCGCTTGTCAGGAAACTTCACATTGTCAGGGTCGCGCTTAGAGCGGTCAACTTCGGAGGAGAGGGTATAGTTGGTCACAGTCCCGTCGGGGCTGACGATGGAGTATTTCAAGTTTGTGTTGTACGGTCCTGGGGGGCCGTAAGTCGTGTTGACGAGGCTTGCCTCGAGGCTGTTCACGTCCTGTTCGAGATAGTACAGGGTCTCCTGTTTCTCGAGAAAATCGGCGGTTGCGTTGAGTGACCGCCTCACGTTGTCGGAGAACTGCTCATCGCGCATCTCGACCATCTTGTCCAGATAGGTCATCTGAAAATACAGCAATGAGCAGAACGTGATTGCCATAATGACGGCAAGCAGCCATATAGTGGATTTCTTCATGCCTATAAATCCTTTATTCAGCCATAATTGTTTTGCGGGAACGCGGTCTGGCGGCGCACGCGGCAAGCCGTGTTAATTCCCAAGTGCAAAATTAACACTCAAATGTGAATACGCCAAATAATTCGGCTGAAAAATTTTGCCCTTGCCCATTTTTTTTTGTTGAACCACATAAATCGGCTCGTTTTCAGGGGGCGTTTTGGGCAGATACGCCGATTATTTGTATCTTTGCAGTTTCAGAACTACCGCATCTTTTATGTCGAACAAAATCGTATCCTGTATATTGATGTGCCTCGCGGCGATGTCGCTTGTGTCATGTCACCATAGCAATCAGGAAGAGCCCGAAAACGAGGGCATAGGCCCTGACGGCACGCTTCCCGCGCCGCTGCCGCGTGCCAAGCGGACGATTCTCATATACGCCATTGCTTCCAACAGCCTGTCCTCAAACCTTGACGACGACATGAACGAGATACTGCAAGGTGCGGCGCAGGTGGACCTCGACAATTACCGGCTGCTTATATATAAGGTGCAGACGGACTACACCACGGAGAACAACCGCACGAAGCCCGAGCTGGTGCAGCTGGTCAAGACTTCGTCTGGCTACGGCTACAAGACCGTCGCGAAATATAACAGCAAATACCCCTCGACACTGCCGGAGCGCATATCCACAGTCATCAGCAATGCTGTCGCTGTCGCCCCCGCCGACGAGTACGGCATCATCTTCTGGTCGCACAGCGATGCCTGGCGGCCGTCACCCACATGGACTGACGATGTGCGCCGTTCGTTCGGGCAGGACTATGACGCGCAGTCCCGCACATATTACTATTGCGAGACGGCAGACCTTGCCGATGCCGTTCCTGACGGGTTGGCTAAGTTCATCTGGTTCGATTCGTGCTACATGGCCAATATAGAGAGTGCATACGAGTTTCGCGGCAAGTGCAGCTACTACATAGGGTCGTGCACGGAATTGCAGGGCGCGGGGATGCCGTATGACATCACACTGCCGATACTGCTGGGTGAGAAAGGTGATGTAGTGAGGGCTGCCAAGGCGACATTTGACTACTACAACGATCGCAGCAAGGTGGTCACGATGAGTGTCATGGACATGCGGCACATCGAGCGCATGGCAGATGCCTCGTCTGCCGCGTATGCCGGCTTCGAGCCGTTGCCGCAGGGTGTCAGCCTTCAGGTCTATTCTCGCGGCTCGTACTCCTCGCCGCTGTATGACTTCGGCCAGTACACGCGCATGGTGGCAGACTGCGACGGCAGCGACATTTCCTCATTCCAGCAGGCACTCGACGATTTTGTGGTCTATGCAGCTGCGTCGCAATACGATTTCCGTGGCGTGCGCATTGTCCCGGAGTATTACAGCGGGCTGTCTTGCCACCTGTACCGCATGACCGACTCGCGTGACGACCGCATGTACCGCACGCTCGACTGGTACAGGCGCGTGTACCCCAACGACGACCCCATTTACGAATAACCCCAATACCGATTACATCATGTTTTCACTGACCAATATGATAACCGCTATGGTGCAGCAGGGGCAGGAGCAGCCGACAGCTCCGATAGCCGAAGAGATAGAGAAGGGGACGGATGCCATCCGGGCATTCGGCAACCTGAGCATCGACGATGCCATATCCAAGATAGTCAACTCGATGGTTGACTTCGCGTTCCAGCTGCTCATCGCGGTAGCGGTGTTCTACATCGGGCGTTTCATCATTGGCAAGATATACCGGATGGTTCACTCCATCATGGTTGGCCGGAACATGGACGCCTCGCTCACCACGTTTATATTGTCGCTCATCCGTATAATATTGTATTTCATACTGATAGTGACGATAGTCGGCATCCTCGGCATAGAGACCAGCTCGTTCCTCGCCCTGTTCGCCTCTGCTGGAGTCGCCATCGGCATGGCACTGAGCGGCACGCTGCAGAATTTCGCAGGCGGCGTGCTGATACTGCTGCTCAAGCCCTACAAGGTGGGCGACTACATAGCCGCGCAGGGGTATGAGGGCACTGTCAAGGAGATACAGATATTCCACACTGTCATAAACACCATTGACAACAAGGCGATCATCATCCCCAACGGGGGGTTGTCAACCGGGTCAATCAACAATTACAGCCTGGAGCAGTACCGCCGCGTAGACTGGACGATAGCCCTCAGTTACGGCACGGACTACGATAAGGCGGCAGAGGCGATACGCGCGATAGTATCGTCCGATGAGCGCGTCGTGGAGAAATACATCGAGGACGACATGGAGAAACGCCACCAGCAGCATATCGAGGCGGCTATCGAGGCAGTCGCTCCTGCTGACGCGGCTGACGAGGAGAAGAAGCCCTCATGGTGGCAGCGGCTGCGCCTGCACCGCCGCAAGCGGAAAATCAAACAGGCTCTTCAGTCCGAAAGCACGCCCAGCATGATATTGCAGCAGAAGGACTGCTCGCCATTCGTAGGGCTTGCCGAGCTTGCCGACAGCAGCATCAACATCACCGTTAGGGTATGGACGCACATATCTGACTACTGGCCTCTCTTTTTCGAGATGAACCGCCGCTTCTACACCGAGTTGCAGCAGCAGGGCTTCTCGTTCCCCTTCCCGCAGATGGATGTTCACATAGACCGCCAGCCATGAAATTCAAGATAACATCTGAATATTACCCTACCGGCGACCAGCCGGAGGCCATCGCCGAACTGTCGAAGGGTGTGGAGAAAGGGTTGCCGTACCAGACGCTGCTCGGTGTCACCGGCTCGGGCAAGACGTTCACCATGGCCAATGTGATACAGCAGGTGCAGCGGCCTACGCTCATCCTCTCGCATAACAAGACCCTCGCAGCGCAGCTCTATGCCGAGTTCAAGAGTTTCTTCCCTGACAACTCTGTGCAGTATTTCGTCAGCTACTATGACTATTACCAGCCCGAGGCATACATACCATCGTCAGACAAGTACATCGAGAAGGACCTGATGATCAATGACCGCATCGAGCAGCTGCGCCTCTCCACAGTCGCGGCATTGCTGTCGGGGCGGCGCGACGTGGTGGTCATCTCGAGCGTGTCCTGCATCTACGGTATGGGCAACCCTCATGACTTCGAGCAGAATGTGATACGCATTTCCGTGGGGCAGCGCGTAGCCCGCAACGCATTCCTGCGCCGCCTCGTGGATTCGCTCTACTCTCGTACCGACATACCGCCGGTCAACGGGCAGTTCCGTGTCAAGGGCGACACGGTTGACATCATGCTCTCGTTTGAGGACATACAGTTGCGTGTGATATTCTGGGGCGATGAAATCGAGAAGATACAGACCGTTGACCCGCAGGACGGCACTGTGCTTGACAACCATGAGGGCTTCAACATTTACCCTGCCAACATATTCGTGACGAGCAAGGAGCGCATGGCGGCTGCCGTTGACCAGATTACGCTCGACCTCGGCGCACAGTGCGAGTTCTTCCGCAGCGAGGCCCGCGAGGCGGAGGCGCAGCGGTTGTATGAGCGCGTGACGTATGACGTGGAGATGATGAAGGAGCTGGGGCATTGCACCGGCATCGAGAACTATTCCCGCTATTTCGACGGACGAAAGCCCGGCATGCGTCCGTTCTGCCTGCTGGACTATTTCCCGAAGGACTACCTGACCATAATCGATGAGAGCCATGTCACGCTGCCGCAGATACGCGCCATGTACGGCGGCGACCTGTCGCGCAAGATGAACCTCGTCGAGTACGGTTTCCGCCTCCCGGCCGCCCTTGACAACCGGCCGCTTAAATTCGAGGAGTTTGAGGAGCTGACAAACCAGGCCATATACGTCAGCGCAACGCCGGGCGACTATGAGCTGATGCAGACCGGGGGCGTGTTTACCGAACAGATTATCCGCCCGACAGGACTGCTCGACCCTGAGATAGAGATACACCCCTGCATGGGGCAGATAGACCACCTCATGGAGGAGATACAGAAGCGCATCGAGGCGGGCGAGCGCACGCTGGTGACGACGCTGACCAAGCGCATGGCGGAGGAGCTCGACGCGCATTTGCGCAAGTGGGGCGTGAGCAGCGCATACATACACAGCGACGTTGACACGCTCGACCGCATACAGATACTCGAGGATTTGCGCAACGGCGTGTACGACGTGCTTATAGGCGTAAACCTGCTGCGAGAGGGTCTCGACCTGCCGCAGGTGAGCCTCGTGGCGATACTCGATGCCGACAAGGAGGGCTTCCTGCGCAACCGCCGGAGCCTCGTCCAGACGGCCGGCCGCGCCGCCCGGAACGTCAACGGCAAGGTGATAATGTATGCAGACAAGATGACCGACTCCATACGCATGACCATAGAGGAGACCGAGCGCCGCCGCGCCAAGCAGATGGCGTACAACCGCGAGCACGGCATCACGCCGCGCCAGATAGTCAAGACCAGCACGGCGGCAGACCTGCTCGACCAGTACGAGCCTTCGGCTGAGAGCAAAGCCCGTACCGCCTGGCGCAAGGACAAAGTGGCTGCACACCCCGTCCGTGTCGAGCCGCGCCCCTATATGGAGGTGGAACACTCCGACATTGTGGCTGCCGACCCGGTAGTGGAATACATGGGCGCGTCTGACATGGAGGCTGCCATTGCAAAGCTGAAATCGGCCATGGTCGAGGCGGCAAAGCGTACAGACTTCCTTGAGGCGGCAAGGTTGCGTGACGAGATGCTGTCGCTGCAGGAGCGGCTCGATGCCGTCGCTGCTGACAGCAAATGAATTACGGGATGAAGGACGAAAAAGGCAAGAGGCATACACGCGAAGCGTCGGCTGCGGCCAGCGCATACCGCAGGACGGACTTCCTCCCCACCTCGCGTGACGAGATGGACGCGCTGGGGTGGGAGCAGGCTGATGTCATACTGTTCAGCGGCGACGCATACGTGGACCATCCCTCATTCGGCGCGGCTGTCATCGGGCGCGTGCTTCAGGCCGAGGGCTACCGCGTGGCGATAGTGCCGCAGCCAAACTGGCGCGACGACTTGCGCGATTTCCGCAAACTTGGCGAGCCCCGCCTGTTCTTCGGCGTTTCCGCCGGGGCTATGGACTCCATGGTCAACCACTATACGGCGGCTCGCCGTCTGCGCCATGACGATGCCTACACCGCCGGCGGACGGCGCGGCGCGCGCCCTGACTATCCCACGATAGTATACACGCAGATACTCAAACGCCTGTTCCCCGACGTGCCGCTCATCGCCGGCGGCATCGAGGCCTCGCTGCGACGTGTCTCGCATTACGACTATTGGGAAGACCGGCTGCGCAAGCCTATACTCGCTGACTGCGCTGCCGACATGATAGTATACGGCATGGGGGAGAAGTCCATTGTCGAGATAGCCCGCCGTCTCGATGCCGGCGAGCGGCTGCCTGACATAACGGATGTGCCGCAGACAGTGTTTTTTTCTGACGGCAACCCGGCGGCTGGCGACATTGTGCTGGCCTCATACGAGGACTGCCTGAAAGACAAGCGGCTGCAGTCGCGCAATTTCCGCCATGTCGAGGAGGAGTCAAACAAATACTCCGGCGCGGTGATGTGGCAGAGAGTCGGCGGGCGCAACATACGCATCAACCCCATGTACGCGCCGTGGACTACCGAGGAGGTAGACCGCTCGTTTGACCTGCCCTATACCCGTGTGCCTCATCCGCGATACAAGGGGAAGACTATACCGGCATACGAGATGATACGCCACTCTGTGTGCATGCACCGGGGCTGTTTCGGAGGCTGCGCTTTCTGCACCATTTCGGCTCATCAGGGTAAATTCATCGCCTCGCGCTCCAAAAAGTCGATACTGCGCGAGGTCAGGCAGGTCACTTGCATGGACGATTTCAAGGGCTACATTTCCGACCTCGGCGGCCCGTCGGCCAACATGTACGGCATGGGCGGCAAGGACAGGCGCGTGTGCCGCAAGTGTGTCCGTCCGTCGTGTCTGCATCCGCGTCCTTGCCCCAATCTGGACAACAACCATGCGCCGCTGATTGAGATATACCGTGCCGTCGATGCCTTGCCTTCGGTCAAGAAGTCATTTGTCGGCTCCGGAGTGAGGTACGACCTGTCGATGGCGCCGAGCGGCAGCCCCAAGGTGGATGCCGTCAACCGCCAGTATAACCGCGAGTTGATAGCGCATCATGTCAGCGGCCGCCTGAAAGTCGCGCCCGAACACACCTCTGACCGTGTGCTCGACTGTATGCGCAAGCCGTCATTCTCGCTTTTCCGTAAGTTCAAGGAGGTGTTTGACCGCGTCAATCGCGAGGAGGGGCTCCGGCAGCAGCTGATACCTTATTTCATCTCTTCGCACCCGGCGTGCACTGCCGAGGACATGGCGGAGCTGGCGGTGATAACCAAAGGCCTCGACTTCCACCTCGAGCAGGTGCAGGATTTCACGCCCACGCCTATGACCCTCGCCTCCGAGATATACTACACAGGCATACACCCATATACCGGCGAGAAAGTGTACACTGCCCGCACCGATGCGGAAAAACAGGCGCAGCGGCAGTTCTTCTTCTGGTACAAGCCCGAGGCACGGCAGGGGCTGGAACGCACTTTGAGGCAGATGCACCGTCCCGACCTCATCGGACG
This sequence comes from uncultured Muribaculaceae bacterium, assembly GCA_934663645.1. GTDB lineage: Bacteria > Bacteroidota > Bacteroidia > Bacteroidales > Muribaculaceae > Lepagella. Next base: position 11,923 of record CAKUKR010000043.1, read on the forward strand.
GCTCTTCCCCGGGCCGCCCCGTTCGTTCAACCCCAATTTCCGAAAGCCGAAGCCGCATGGCAAGCATAACCCCAAACGATAATGACATGAGCGACATTGTTATAGACTACAAGAATGTGGACATAGACCGTGCCGAGAGGCAGGTGCTGAGGGGCGCGACTTTCACGCTCGGACGAGCCGAGTTCTGTTACCTCGTCGGCCGTGTGGGCAGCGGCAAGAGCTCGCTGATGAAGACCATGTATGCTGACGTGCCTGTGGCAAGCGCCGAGCGGGCGCGTGTCCTCGACTATGACGTTGACACTATACGCCGCCGGGACATACCCTTTCTGCGCCGCGAGATAGGTATCGTTTTCCAGGATTTCCAGCTGCTCCAGGACCGCTCGGTGAGCGCAAACCTCCGCTTCGTGCTTGAGGCGACCGGTTGGAAACGCCGTGGCGACATGGAGGACCGCATCCATGAGGTGCTGGACGTGGTGGGCATGGCCAACAAGAGCTACAAGATGCCCCACGAGCTGAGCGGAGGCGAACAGCAGCGCATCGTCATAGCGCGGGCATTGCTCAACAAGCCGCAGCTCATACTTGCCGACGAGCCTACGGGCAACCTCGACCCCGAGACGGGGCGCAACATCGTCGAGCTGTTGCACAGCCTGGTGCAGCGCGGGCATACCGTGCTTATGGCGACGCACAACCTGCAGCTCGTAGACCGTTACCCGGGGCGTGTCATGGAGTGCCATGACCACCGGCTGATAATGCATTGAAATACAGCTCCACAGCTATAATATATACTGACAGTGAACTTATCTGACAATTCAAAACTCCTTGACGAGGCTGTCGCGCAGCTGTCGCGGCTGCCTGGCGTGGGTGCGCGTACAGCCCTGCGGCTCGCCCTGCACCTGCTGCGCGAGGGCGAGGAGACATCGCTTGCCCTCGGCAACGCGATAATAGATATGCGCAAAGGCGTGCGCTATTGCAGCCACTGCCATAACATAAGCGACACGGACACCTGTGCCATTTGCGCCGACACGCGCCGTGACCGCTCGGTGGTCTGTGTGGTGGAAAATGTCAAGGACGTGATTACCATTGAGGAAACGCATGAGCATCACGGCGTATACCATGTGCTGGGGGGCATCATATCTCCCCTCGAAGGTGTTTCTCCAAATGACCTCGAAATCGACTCGCTGGTCAAGCGAGTCGAGGCTGGGGGGATACGCGAGGTGATACTCGCACTCAGCGCGACAATGGAGGGTGACACCACCAACTACTATATTTACCGCAAGTTGCAGCACCTGCCGGTCAAGGTGACTATGCTGGCGCGAGGCGTGAGCGTGGGCGGCGAGCTGGAATACACCGACTCGCTCACCTTGGGACGCTCGCTGATGAACCGTATACCGTTTTCAGACACCATACACTCATGAACAGACAGGCAGACCGAAGCGTTGGCAACGATAGGGTGCGCCTGCGGGCCCTCGAACCGGAGGATGTGGCGATGATGTTCGACATCGAGAACGATGTGTCGATATGGCGTTATTCCGAGCGTGTCGCCCCCCTTTCGCGACACCAGCTGATGCAGTATGCATTGGACTACGATGCCGACCCCTTCCGTGCCGGCCAGCTGCGCCTCGTCATCGAGTCGGTGGAGGGACAGATGCCCGTCGGCCTGGGAGACTTCTACGAGATTGACATAAATGCCCGCCGTGCATACCTGGGGCTTGTGATAGGACGCGAGTGGCGGGGCAAGGGGTTTGCGCGTGCCGCCGTTGACGCGCTCGAGCGTTATGGCCGCGACGTGCTGCATTTGCGCCGTCTTGCCGCCAAAATCGCCTCCCGCAACACGCCGAGCATACGCCTGTTTGAGGAGCGCGGCTATTCGCGCATTGCAGCCTTGCCCGAATGGTTCTGCTTCGGCGGCGAGCCCGAGGACTTGTATGTGTATTGCCGCGACTTGGCGGCTGGTGTATAATATAGCATCGCAGCCAAGCGTTTAATATAAGATGAAATACGCAAGATTATTCCTCTTTGTGATACTCTGGGTGGCGGTTTGCGCTGCCGCTTATGCCGCCGACGTGAAGATAGGCGGCAAGGTGACGGATGCAGAGGGCAACCCAATCGAGTTTGCCACTGTCCGCATAGGAGGCACTGCCATAGGCACCAACACCGACCTGCAAGGCTACTATTCGTTTACCGTGGCGCAGAAGGACACCCTCGACGTGATATTCACCAGCATCGGCTTCAAGGAACTCAAGCAACGCCTCATCAAGCCCGAAAAGGAGGTCACGCTCAATGTCAAGCTGATGTCCTCTGACGTGGAGTTGCAGGATGTTGTCGTAATGGGCTACAAGAACACTATCAACGGCATGCAGTCCATTGACCGAGAATCGCTCAAAACCTCACCCGACGTTTCCGGAGGCTCTGTCGAGGCGATGATTTCCACAATGGCGGGCGTGAACTCCAGCAACGAGATGAGTTCGCAATACTCTGTGCGCGGAGGTTCGTATGACGAGAACTCCGTGTATATCAACGGAGTGGAGATATACCGCCCGCAGCTGATGCGCTCGGGGCAGCAGGAGGGACTGTCAATCATCAACCCTGACATGGTGGGGAGCATACGCTTTTCCACAGGCGGTTTCCCGGCCCGCTATGCCGACAAGATGTCCTCTGCGCTCGACATCACGTACCGCGAGCCGGAATCCTTCGAGGGGGCAGTGTCGCTCAGCCTCATGGGCGGCTCGCTGGCGATAGGGCAGAACTCCGGCAAATTCTCGCAGATGCACGGCGTCCGCCTCAAGAAGAACAACTCGCTGCTATCCTCGCTCGAGACACGCGGCGAGTATGACCCTCTGTATTTCGACTACCAGACAAACATCAACCTGAAGACCTCTGAGAAATTCTCCGTCAATTTCCTCGGCAACATATCACTCAACAGCTACAAGTTCAAGCCCGCCGACCGCGAGACGAGCTTCGGCACGAGCGAGGATGTCAAGCAGTTCAAGGTCTATTTCGACGGCGACGAGGACGACAAGTTCCAGACATGGCTCGGCGCGTTGGCTATGAACTACCGCCCGAGCAATGCCACCGACTTCACATTCGGCCTGTCTGGATTCATCACCGACGAGCTGGTGAGCTATGACATTTCAGGCGAGTACTGGCTCAACCAGGCCGGCACGTCCGGTCCGGAAGGCGTCGGCGGCGAGCTCGGCGTGGGCAAGTATATGGAGCACTCGCGCAACCGGCTGAAAGCTTCGGTGCTGCAGGCCATGCTCCGGGGCAACACCACCTGGCGCAGCAACCATTTCACATACGGGCTGACATATCAGCACGAGACTTTCCGAGACCGCACACGCGAGTGGGAATGGCGCGACTCTTCCGGGTATTCACTGCCGCACCTACCCGATGGCGTTCACCTGATATACAACCTCGCTTCGCGTCAGGACATAAGCGCAAACCGTCTTGCCTTCTTCCTCGAGGATTCATATTACTGGGACACCGAGAAGGCGCATTTCTCGCTTAACGGCGGCGTGCGCTTCTCATACTGGGACTTCAACAAGGAGTTCCTCGCCTCGCCTCGCGTCAATTTCACCTTCTCGCCGATGGTCAACAACCGCTGGACGTACCGTCTGGCTCTGGGCATGTACTACCAGTCGCCGTTTTACAAGGAGTACCGGCAGTCGATAACCGATGCCGACGGCAACGGCGTAGTACAGCTCAACCGTGACATCAAGTCGCCGCGAAGCATACAGGTGGTGCTCGGCGCAGACTACACGTTCCGCGCCTTTGACCGCCCGTTCAAGATTACCGGCGAGGCGTATTACAAGAACCTCGCAAACCTCATCTCATACGAATATGACAACCTGAAAGTGTCCTATTCCGGCGTGAACGACTCCAAGGGGTACATCATGGGCCTTGACATGCGCCTGTTCGGGCAGTTTGTCACAGGCAGCGACTCGTGGCTCTCCTTCTCGCTGATGAAGGCGCAGCAGACGCTCAATGGCGTGAAATGCCCGCTCCCTGGCGAGCAACGCTATTCCATTGCCCTTTTCTTCAACGACTATTTCCCGAAATTCCCGAAGCTGAAATTCAGCTTGCGCGGCATACTTTCCGACGGCCTAACCATGACTGCACCGCGTGTGTCGCGCTCCACATCGTGGTTTCGCGCACCGGCGTACAAGCGCCTCGACATCGGCGTGAGCTACCAGCTTGTAGGCGCACCCTCCGACGGCGTGCGTCCGTATGACTGGCGCAGGCACTTCAAGAGCATTGTCATCGGGCTGGACGTCTTCAACCTGCTTGACATCTCCAACGTCAGCAGCTACTACTGGGTGACAGACGTGAACGACATACAGTACGCTGTCCCAAACTACCTGACACGCCGCCAAATCAACGTCCGTCTCGCCATCGAGTTCTGACCGCAAGCATCACCAGGCATGATATAACTGAAGCCCACGCATCCTTAACGGACGCAGGGGCTTCTTTCAGTCAGACAGGGCAACAGTCCCTCATTCGGACAGGTCTACTGCATAATATACTTTCTTGCCAGTTGGGTAGATGCCCGATACGAACAATACGTGGTCTGAACTCTTCATCACCTCGTTGTAAATCATCTCGATGTCGTCGGCAGAGTTGATGTCATTGCCGTTGATGTCGAGTATGATGAAGCCGTCCTTGATGCCGGCGTTGCGGAACGCGCCGTTCTTCAGCCCGCTCACCTGCATGCCGTGAGAGATGCCGAGGTTGTTCTTCAGCTCCGTAGACACCTTGACAAACGCGCAGCCGATGCTCGTGAAGTCATTCTTCTTGGCTATCGTGGTGTTGCCCTGCGGGTTGCGCAGCACGCCGCTCTTGGTGTACTTCTTGTTGTCGCGATAGTAGGTTATGGAGATAGTGTCGCCCGGGCGGAACTTGTTAAGCTGCTCCACGAGTTGCGAGCGGTTGGCGATGGTCTGGTTGTTGATGCCGGTTATCACGTCACCCTCTTTCAGTCCGAGCTCCTTGGCTGTGCTCATGTCCTGGACGGATTCGATGTACAGTCCGCTCTTGACAGCCGTGATGTCCTTCTCCTTGGCGAGCTTGGAGTCGAGTTCCATGATGGTGCAGCCCAGCACGGCTCGCTGTACCACGCCGTACTGGCGCAGGTCTGTCATGATTTTCTTCACTATCGAAGTCGGGATTGCAAACGAGAAGCCCGCGTAGCTGCCCGTGTTGCTGTATATGGCGGAGTTGATGCCTATCAGCTCCCCTTTCAGGTTGACCAGCGCGCCGCCCGAGTTGCCGGGGTTGAGAGCCGCGTCAGTCTGTATGAACGATTCTATGCCGTTCACGTTGTGCGAACTCTGCCCCAGGCTGCGAGCCTTTGCGCTCACGATGCCGGCGGTGACAGTCGAGTTGAAGCCGAAGGGATTGCCGACTGCGAGCACCCATTCACCCACCTTGACAGCCTCGCTGTCGCCGAATGTGATAGGGGAGAGCCCCGTTGCGTCTATTTTGAGCAGGGCGAGGTCGGTAGCCTCGTCTGTTCCGACTATGCGTGCGTCGTATGTGGAGTTGTCGTTGAGCAGCACTTCCAGCTTGTCAGCACCGTCCACCACATGGTTGTTGGTGACGATGTATCCGTCGTCGGTCAGTATCACTCCCGAGCCAAGGCCTGACTGTACCGGCTCGTTGTTCTGGCGGCGTTGCTGTCCGCGAGGCTGCTGGCGAGGCTGCGGCTGCCCGAAGAAGAACTCGAACATGTCGAAGGGGTCATACATCCCGCCGTTGCCGTATTGCTGGCTGCGGTTGCTGTAGCTCTTAATGCAGACCACCGCGTTGACGGTCTTCTCCGCTGCTTCGGTGAAGTCCGTGTCAAACGCTGCTGCCTGTGATGTCCTGATAAACTCCCCTTGATTCTGCGCCGACGCTTCCGGGGCTGTCAGCCCCACTGCCAGCACACCCATTGCGAGTGAGAATAATGCTTTTCTGTTCATATCAAAAGATAGTTTGTTGTACTTTTCTTCGTTTCTTATCTGTGACGCACAGCCCTCGGAGGCTGTGACATATCCGACTATTAATAAAAGTCAAATATCGCGCCAGCAATAATTGGATTGCCTGCCCCTGCCGCTGGTTTAATCTTAATTTGCTCTGTTTATGCCCATTTATGACTGCTTATGCCGCTTTCACGGCGGAATGATGTTGCGCCGCTCGCTGCGGCTGGCTAACTTTGCTGCACAATAAATATGGTGTCAGATGTTGGATAAACTCAGCCATGATCTGTCAGGGAAATGCCGTTGCCGCTGGTGCAACCTCGCCAACCCGCTGTATGTCGATTACCATGACAATGAGTGGGGTGTCATCGTGCATGATGACAGCAAGCTGTTTGAGATGCTCCTGCTCGAGTCGTTCCAGCCCGGGCTGTCATGGGAGTGCGTGCTGGGCAAGAGGGAGAACTTCCGTGCGGCGTTTGACGGTTTCGACTGCGCGAGGATTGCCCGATACGGCGATGAGAAGATAGCCTCATTGCTTCAGGACAAAGGCATAATACGCAACGTGTTGAAAATCAAGGCTGCGATTGCCAATGCCGCTGTTTTCATGGATATTCAGACGGAGTATGGCTCGTTTGACCGCTTCATTTGGGCGTATACCGGCGGCGAGGTCATACGCGAGCATGAGCCTGTCTCTTCGCCGCTCTCAGACCGCATTTCCGCCGACCTGAAGAAGCGAGGGATGAAATTTGTCGGCACGAAGGTCATTTACTCCTTTCTGCAAGCCGTCGGTATTGTCAATTCTCACGAGCCAGGCTGTTGGCTTTACCGCCCAGACGATGCTGTATGAAGACTGTCGGCGGGGAGTGACGTTGCCTCCGGTCTGTTGCGTCTGGCGGCGGTGTTTCGCCTCTGCCAATTCTTTTTTGGATAAATATTT
>CAKUKR010000044.1 GCA_934663645.1 uncultured Muribaculaceae bacterium
AGCCCCTCGCGCAGGTCGCTGCTGCCGTTCTCGCTGAAATATGTGGAAATGGTTTTCTCCCCGGAATGTCCGAAGGGGGGGTTGCCAAGGTCGTGGCTGAGGCATGCCGCCGCCACTATGTCGCCGATGTGCTGGAGCATGTCCACCCACGGCTCGCCGTGGTGACGCTCGCGCAGCCGCAATGCCGCCTCGTTAGCCATCGACCGTCCCACGGACGACACCTCCAGGCTGTGGGTCAGACGGTTATGCACAAAAATGCTGCCTGGCAGCGGGAACACCTGCGTCTTGTTCTGCAGCCGCCGGAATGGCGACGAGAATATCAGGCGGTCATAGTCGCGCTGAAAGTCGCTGCGCAGGTGGCGATGCGCGTCATGGTATTCCTCCAGCCCGAGCCGCTTGTCGCTGATCAGGCGTCCCCAGTCCATTGTTCCGTTATCTGATTTCATCACACGCAAAAGTAATAGTTCTACATTTTGACGACTTGCATACCACAAATCCTATCCATATATCAAGTGCTTCGTTTCTTCAAGCTCGGCGCGGAAATACGGATTTTTCACCGCCGTCTCGTCTACAAGGTCTACTTCCCTGCCGAACAGCCGCTTGAGAGCATGGTAGAAGTCGATAAAATTGTCCGCGTATGAATTGTGGTCAACGTTCTGGTTGAAGTCAACCAGAATATCCACGTCGCTCTCGGCATTGAACCGCTTGGTAAGCACAGACCCGAAAGCATACAGCCGGCGCACATTATAGCGGCGGCACAACTCTGATATTATGTGGAGGTTGTCGTTTATCAGATGCATCATTCGTTGGTTTGTGGTTACAAAGATAGTATTTTTTCGCCTAACGGCAACTCTACACCCACGATTGCCCGAAATTCGCGCGAGTTTCGAGAACGGCGAGGCCATTGGCTGCAACATTGCAACTGCGAGGCGCGTTTTCGCCAGCGCAGCGGCGGCAATGTTCCAATTTTCACCCGCATGGAGTGAACTGTCGCTAACTTTGCATCAGAAAACGATAATAACAACACCAAAAACTCAAATGACATGGAATTTTACGACGAATACTACGATGAGTATGACAATGACTTCGGAAGCAGTTACGGCCGTTATGCCGGCAGCTACGCCCAAGACGTCGAGGGTTATGACGACGAAACAATAGACGAAGCCTTCGACGGCGACCCCGAAGCATACTGGAACATCGACTGAGACGTACACACAGCCTGAACAGGCGCTCATTCAACGCTGCGAAATGACGGCATAGCCGTCCACCTGCTGACTTACATAACAGCCGGAGACCGGAACTCCATATATTCACCAAAACAACATTCTCCCGGTCTCCGGCTTTTTCATGCCCCCAAAACACAGTCAGGGGACTCTGCCAGCACTTGCGGAATCCCCTGACAATTCATTTTGCTTCAACCGGTTTTACAGCGCGACTTTGCGCGTGCGGCCGTCTGCGGTGCGTATGATGTAAACGCCGTGCGCGAGCCCCGACAGGTCAACGTCCGCGCCCCGGCCTACAAGCACTCCGGTAACGGTATACACCTCAACCGCAGCGTCATCGCCGAATACGTCACCGACACCGGTGTTGATGTTGACTATCACATGGCACACCCCCCTCACGCCAGAGCCGTCGGCAGCTGTAGCGACAACATTGCACTCGCCGTAATGCACGCCGCGCACCACGCCGTTTTCGTCCACAGTCGCTATTGATGTGTCCGTAGACCGCCAGTTCAGTTTCTTCAGGGAAGCGTTTTCCGGCAATACAGCCACTTCGAGCATCATGCCGCCGCCCTCCATGACCTGGACCTCCTCTTCAGCAAAATTGATAGCCTCGACCTTTACACTGACAGGCATGTCATCAGTCACCTTGTAGAAATTCTTCCATTCGTCAGCCGCCCGGTACGCTTCGAGCGCGCCGCCCGGCACATGGAGCGTGCATTTCCACACGCTCAGGTCGTCAAACACGCCGGCCGCGCACACCGGCGGCTCTGAATTGCAGCTTGCCAGGTACTCCACGTTTGCACAGTCAGCAAACGCGCCAGTGCCAATGGACTGCACCGCAGTGCCGAGTTCAACGTGCTGCAATGAGGAGCAGCCGCTGAAAGCCCCTTCTCCTATCGAGGAGATATTGTCGCCCGTCATCACAGTTGTCAGGCCGCTGCAGTTCCGGAACTCATTCGCTTGTATCTGTATCACCTTTTCGCCAAACATCAGGTCAGACAGCGTGGCATTGCCCTGAAATGCCGATGCCGTGCCGGCATAGCTGATGTTGCCGCCGATGTACACATGCACCAACGGGCAGGAGCTGAAATCGACATTGCTGCCAAAACGCAAAACGTCATCGCGGTCTTGCACGTAAAAGGCGAGCAATCTGTGAAGAATGCCACTGCCAGGCCAGCCTAAGCCGGTCACATTCGGCCCAACGGAAATCTGCTCCACGTTGTTCCAACTGGACCCGAACATGTCGTCTTCGACCTGACCGGCATTGTCAAAATAGACGATGTTGTAGTTTGCCGGCTTGTCTTGTCTGCCGCCGAAAGCGTATGAGTTGACATTGCGCACAGTCATCTCCACCCCCTCATACGTGACAGTCGGGCCGAGGTTTACCGTCTCGACATCACGGTCAACATATACCACGTCGCAAGTCCTGTCAACAAGGTTGTCCGTAGGCACATACACCACGCCGTCCACCTCAAACATGTTGTGGATGTTCTTGTAAACACGCTTGCTCTTCAGGTCCCAGCTGTCATTAGGCACATAATTGATGAAGGAATATATGGCGTTCTGCATTTCCGGCTGTGTCTTGCCCTGCCATACGACTGCCGTTGCCAGCCACCCCGGCGAGACTGTCCTCACGCCTTTGCCTATGACCATATAGTCCATCGTGGTGCGCTTGCAGAAATCGCCCAGCTTGGTCACGCTGGCAGGCACAACAAGGGATGTCAGACGTGAGCAGTAGTCGAAGCAGCCGTCAGGCAACTCCGTCAGCGACTCGCTCAACTTCACGCTTGTCAAGTCCTTGCACGATAAAAAACACCTTTCCCCGAGCGTCGTGACGCTGTCAGGCATCTTGACAGACACCACGTTGGACGACACGAAGGCGAAATCGCCGATTTTCTTCAAGCCGTCAAACATCTCGAAGCAATCCCTCATCTCACCCTGGAACTTGCAGTCCGCCAGCGCGTAACTGGCAATCTCCTCGACACAGTCCGGCATCAAGTAACGCTCACTGGTTTCGTAAGCGTCAGGGCAGCGGTACAGCACCTTCATGTCGCGGCTGAACAATACGCCGTCAACGCTCAGATACACGTCACTCAATGCCATATTGATACGCTTCAGCCCAGTCGTGCAAAAGGCATTCTCCTCGATTTCCGTCACCGTGCCGGGGATGGTGACCGATTGCAGCAAGCCGTCACTGGTTGTGAACGATTCAGCACGCAGCTTCTTCAACGCATATTTCCCGCCGTTATGGCGGATTGTGTCCGGCAGTACCAGATCCTGCGGCAATTCAGTCTCATTGACGCTGACAACTTCCGCAGAGCCGTTCTCCAGCTCATAGTTCACGCCTTCGACAGTCACCTGCTCGCCAGACGCACCAGCGCAAGCAAACAGCACGGCGATTGCCGCCAGCAGCGGCCGCATCACCGCAGGGTAATTCTCATAATTCAATAAACTTCTCATATTCAAAGTCATTCGGGATTTCAATCGCAAGACAGCCACAACAGCAGCAGCACGCCGCGCCGTCTCAAAATATTGTTTCCGCAAAGTTAAGAAACTTTTTACGAACAGCCAAGTCCACGTCAAAACGGCATCCTGAATTTGCGCTCCTTAGCCGCCCGGGCTGTCATGAGGCGAAGCCGAAGCCGGCGCGAAGCGGGCGTCCTGTTGCGGCTGTCGGCGCGAGGCATGCCGATATGCGCGAATGTGCAGCTGGCCTCTCGGTGCGGAACAGGAATTTGCGGCCGATTACGGGCGTGGGCTGCTGGCGAATGGGCGTTGCTGCGTATAGCATCAGCGGGCGTTCGGAGCTCCAGCCCCGGGAATAGTTGCGGACGTACAGGCGGCAGAGTCCCCGGCAGTTGCGTGTCCTCGCCCGCAACTCGCCCAGCAGTTCCGCCATGCCGGCCACGTGGTCTGTCATGAACTCGGCTATCTTCTCTCCGTTTAGGCAGAGGCGAGCATATACGCGGTCGCCGTATGCCATTGTAAACTTGCGTGTATCCATTGCTTCCATAATTTTGACATTGCAAAATTAGCCGAGGCGGCTGCAGCAGACTGGCAGCATACGATTAATTGTTGCAAACAGCCGGCTGCAACATGCTGACAGCCGGCATTTACGGCATCAGCACAGAGCAGAAGCCTCAGCAACCATTCTGGCAGCTGACACAAAAAATGAGAGCCAAAATGGGGTTGCGATTTGGATATTTTGCGGCGTGTTATTAACTTTGCATACAGGTCAGGCGGCTGCGCCGCGCAAGCGTTGCGCCGTCAGGCAAACAAATGATGACTTTTTGCTCCTGACGGCCTGGGCCGCCAGGGACTTAACCCTATATAACCAATATACTATCATGAATACCCCGGCAGAAATACTGGCAGAAAAACTCCTGCAGATCAGTGCGATAAAGCTGCAGCCAAACAACCCGTTCATCTGGGCATCGGGCTGGAACTCCCCTATCTACACGGACAACCGCAAGACCCTCTCATACCCTGACATCCGCAACCTGATCAAGGTGGAGCTGTCGCGAATGATAATCGAGAATTTCGGCGACGTGGATGCCATCTCGGGCGTTGCCACGGGCGCAATCGCCGTAGGCGCGTTGGTCGCCGACACGCTCGGACTACCGTACGTATATGTGCGCTCTTCCCCCAAGGACCATGGGCTTGAGAACCTGATCGAGGGCAACCTGAAGCCTGGGCAGAAGGTCGTGGTAATCGAAGATCTCGTCTCCACGGGCGGCAGCTCGCTGAAGGCTGTAGAGGCTATCCGCAACGCGGGCTGTGAGGTGATCGGCATGACTGCTATCTTCACATACGAGTTTCCGGTATCCATCAAGCGTTTCCGCGAGGAGAACATCCAGCTGCTCACCATCTCCAATTACAGCACAATGCTTGAGGCTGCCCTGCGTACCAACTATATCCGCCAGGAGGATGTGGAGACGCTCAAGGAGTGGCGCAAGGATCCGGCGTCGTGGGTGCCCAACAAGGAGAAGATGCTCTGATTCTGACAGCATACATAATCCCGCAGGGGATAACGAACCTCCAAAGAAGACAAATATATGGCTACATACAAAAGCGACAAAGTGGAAGTGCAGTCGCCGGCACAGTCGGTATACGACCGCCTTTCCAATCCTCAGAACCTGCGTGACCTCATAGCCGCTGCGCCCGAAGGCAGCCTGACGGCCGAGCAGAAGGCGCAGCTCGACAGCATACAGCTCACAGAGGACAGCATCTCGATAACCGGCGGTCCGGTGGGCGTGCTCACCCTGCGTGCTGCTGAACGCCGCGCCCCGGAGCTGATACGCTTCGAGGGGGAGAACACGCCTGTTCCCATGAGCCTGGAAATCAACATCAAGGCGTTGGGAGACAGTCTCTGCGAGGCGCAGGTGAAAGTAGACGTTGACATCCCGATGATGCTTCGCCCGATGGTCAACGGCCCGCTCCAGAAGATGGTCAACCAGTTTGGCGAACTGCTCCGCCACTTGCCTGCATAAATGGCACGCCGCAATACCAATACAGGCACCGCAATGCGCCGGCAGAGGATACGCCTCCTGCCGGCGGCTGCGGCGCTGACCGTAGCGGCTGCTGTCGCGGGCGGGTGCAATTCTGTGGTAGACGACCGCATCCCGGCCGTGCCTGTGACTATCAACCTGTCTGACGCGGGGCGGTGGAACACTTACGGCGTGGCGGGCTTCGGCATATACCGCTATTTCATACGTCCGCTGCACGAGCCGTCCAACTTCCCGTACACGGACCAGACGTACACCGGCTTCGGCGGGGTGCTGCTCATCGGCGGCATGGACCCGTTCACGGCTGACACGCAAGTGCCGCTGGCTTATGACCTGGCGTGTCCTGTGGAGTGCCGCTCGGATGTGCGCGTGCATATCGACGAGAGCAAATATGAGGCTGTCTGCGGCGTTTGCGGCTCGCGATATGACGTGACCATGGCCGGCGGCTCGCCGGTTTCGGGTCCTGCCGCTGATGGCAACAACAAATACGGCCTGCAACGCTACCGTTGCGAACCTACCGCCTTGGGCGGATACATCATAACGCGCTGACACGCAGTTGTATTGCACCAGCGCGTATGCAAATGAACGAACAGACATAGCAGAATGGAATACCTGCTCTATATGCTTTGGCGAGGCCTGGCTGTCGGCGTGCTTGTTTCCGCGCCGATGGGTCCGGTGGGCATGCTGTGCATACAGCGAGCGCTGCACCGGGGGCGGCGTGCCGGCCTGTACACAGGGGTGGGGGCGGCGATTTCCGACCTGCTGTACTGCCTCATCACGGGGTTCGGCCTTTCGTTCATCGAGGATTTCCTGAAGCAGAACGAGAGCATCATAACGCTCGTCGGCTCTGCGGTGCTGATAGCCTTCGGCGTATACCTGCTGCGCAGCAACCCCTCCAAGGGGCTGCGGACGCCGCAGGAGAGCCGTGGGTCGATATACAAGAATATACTCACCGGATTTCTGTTCACGGTTTCCAACCCACTGATTCTCTTCCTGATAATAGGACTGTTTGCACGGTTCAATTTTCTCGCGCCCGATTTGCAGTACTACCATTACCTGGTCGGTTATGCTGGCATACTTGCCGGGGCGTTGGCGTGGTGGTGGCTGGTAACGGCGTTTGTGGACAAGGTGCGGGCGCATTTCAACCTGCGCTCCATGTGGCTGGTCAACCGCATCATCGGCGGCATAATACTGTGTTTCGCGCTGGTGGGAATAGTCTCCGGCATAAGGGACATGGTGCAATGAGACGAGTGCTTGCAGCAGTTGCCGTCGTGTCTATGGCGGCTTTGTCATACGGCGACGTGTACATGAACAGTGCTCGCGGCTTCGCGTGGCTGGAGGAGCAGCGCGGCGACGGCATCATGTCAAACACCGCCGACAGCTGCCTGTGGCGGACATTACCCTCTGCCCCGCTGGGTGCGGACTTCACTCTGCGCCTGATTGCAGCCAACCTCCACAACAAGCCAGGGACGAAATACACCTATACCGACAGCCAGGGACGGACTCGGCGCGTGCAGCATCCGGCATGGCAGGTATGCCTTGGCGACACTCTCGGCCGCACGGTGACGGTGCGGCTGGCGACTGACTTTGACGACGGCATAACCGGCTTTGAGCGCGAGACCCCGCAGCTGACCATAACAGCGGCTGATGGCGAGGTGCGGACAATAGACCTGCCCGACGGCATCGGCCGTGGCACACGCCGCTTGCAGCTCATTTTGCGCCGACACGGCAGCGACATTTCCCTTGCCGCCGGCTATGACGAGATGCGCGACATCCGCACATTTGCTGCAGGCATCGATTTCGTTGTCAACAGCATACGGCTCGGCGTAGACCCCGGCGGCTGTCTTGAGGTCCTGTCGCTGTCCGTTGAGGAGGATGCAGACGTGTTCGGCGAGTTGGAACAGACGCGCCAGCCGGTGGCACGCATCTCCGAACAGATTGCCGACAGCGGCAACCCGCGAGCCGGGTATTGGACGCTTGCCGGGCGGTCGCTCGACGAAAAGCTGATGCGCCCCGGCGGCAGCTATACGCTCGCCATGGCTCCTGACAGCAGCGGCGGATACATCCTGTACTATATGGAGGGAGCAAGAAAGAACTATGACCGTTGGAAACCCGGCATGGTGAAATGCCGGCTCACGCCGCTTGCCGGCTCACGCTATGACGCGGTGTGGACTGATGCAGAGGGGATACAGCTGCACCATGACGTGGTGGCGACAATGGACGGCGACAACACGCTGACCATCCATTTCCCGCAGTTCAACGCCTCCGCCATAGTTTTGCAACGCCTCGAAAACTATAATCCACATCCTGAACACCATGCAGATGATACCGATCCCTGACAAGTTCCCCGAGTCCGTCCAGTCGTTCCGCACCCTGCGCGAGGGCGGCTACATGTATTTTGACAAGACCGCATACATCGCCGAGCTCCTGCGTCGCGGACAGTATTACTTCCTCTGCCGTCCGCCGCGTTACGGCAAGAGCCTGCTGGTTTCCACCCTTGCGGAGTGGCTGCGCGGCAATGCCGGGCTGTTTGAGGGGCTGAAATATTATCCCCGGGGCAACAAGCAGCACTGTGTGATTGCGCTCGACTTGTCAGCGTGCGGGTACGCTTGCGGAGGCACGCTCGACGGCTACCTGCGTCAGTATCTGCGCAAACAGGGAGTGCAGCAGGGCGACTTGTATGCCGGGCTGGACCCGCAGCCGGGGGTGAGCCAGCTGGCAGAGCTGATACGTGCGGAAAGCAGCCGAGGCGGCAAGGTGGCAGTGCTGATAGACAACTACGACAGCCCGTTGCTTTCGGCTTCCGGCGGCTTCATCAGCAAAAAGGCGCAGCTGGCGGCACTGTTCGACATGCTCAAGGCGGAAAGTGAATGTATCTCGTTCATGATGGCCGTCGGCGAAACCCCGATAGCAGAGTCGCCTGTCGGCGGGTCGCTGGAGTGGATGACCGACATCTCGCGTGACATGAAGTACGAGAGCATCTGCGGCTTCACAATGGACGAGGCGCAGCAACTGTGCAATGCAATGCAGTTGCGGCCGGGCATTCTGGACGAGTGCCAGAGCCGTTTCTTCAGCGACAACACAGACGATGTCAAGATGCTGTCGCCGCACGAGGTGTGTGCCGCGCTGCGCACCGGCATAGTGGCGGGGCATCCCATAAAGCGCGACAAAGTGCAGCCGGTGGTGTCGCGTATGCTGGACATGCTGGAAAGGGGAAAGGTGGACACGTTCATGGAACTGATGCAGGCTGTCATAGCCTCGCCGGCATACATGATTGTGGGCGTAGGCAATTACGAGAAGAGCTACCACCTGCTGTTCCACACCATAGCCCTGCTGCTGGGTCATCCCATAGAGAGCGAGAGCATGAACATCGCCGGGCGGCTTGACATGACCTTGCGGACCAGGCGCTTCATCTACATCTTCGAGTTCAAGCTCGACGGCAGCGCGGAGGAGGCGTTGCAGCAGATTGAGGAGAAGGGGTATGCGCTGAAGTACCGCGCGGACGGCCGTAGAATCATCAAGGTGGGGGCAAACTTCTCGCGCAAGACGCACACGCTGGAGCGTTGGGAGGTGTCACGCGACGAGGGGATAGTCACCGAGTGAACACGTCCAGACTGCGTGCGCGGCGTACGCCGCTTATCCACAGGCGGCAGTACCGCCGCCGCTCGCCGCATGGCTGGCGCAGCGCGTGCGACAGCATGTACAGCGGCCACATGCGCGGATGCAGCCCGAGGAACACCGCGCCCTTGTTTGCGGTCAGCACGTCAGGGTTCTGGCGCGTGCAGGTGGACGGGCCGGGGTGGAAGCATATCGCATGGGGAATGAACCGCCCGGGAAGCCCGGCTTTGAGCAGCGAATTGAAGAACAAGTCGTCCTCGCCGGAACAGAAGTCGCAGTTCACGCCGAAATGCTCGTTGAAACGGAACTTGCCAAGCACGCTGCGCGAGCGGAACGCAATCTCTATGGCAGAGGCAAAATAGCCCTTGGGGGCATGGTGCAGGTCAAACGAGTGCGGGGGGTAGCCCTTGGCTTCGGAGTCTGTGTCATACATGAACGTAAGCACTTCGCAGCCCGGGTTGTTGTCAAATGCGTCCATCACCGCTTGCAGCCCGGCGGCGGTATACTGCAGGTCGTCGTCAGCCATCAGCAGCAACGGTGCGGAGGCGTGGTCGAGGCAATGGTTGCGGTTTGCGCCCGAGCCGCGTGTGCGGAACGTGTATATGCTGAAATCGTCGCGGCGCAGTTCCTCCGGCACCGGCAATTCACCCTCCGGCTGCTGCCAGCACACCACATACTCCACCCCCTCGACGCGAGGATGAGCGGCGGCGGCGATGCGCTGTATGCCCGCCGCGCCGTATGTGCATATCAGTACTTGCAGCCGGGGTGAGATCATACGCGGTTGAGGTGTTTCGTCCAGTGCCGCTCGTAGCGGTCGGTGACGAGGCGCGTGTCGTTGTGCCGCTCGACGAGCTTCCTGCCGTCAGCCGCCATCTGCTCGAGACGCCGGCGGTCTGCGGCGAGCGCGCACAGCGTGCCGGCGATGTCCTGCTCGTATGGCGACAGCGAGATTATGGGGCGCAGCTCCTTTTCGCCGATCATGTCATAGTATTCCGGCTGCGCTCCAGAGCCTGACACACGCCCCAGAGCCATGGTGTCGAGGGCGTTCATTGCCGGCGAGTAACTGTACAGCTGGTCGAGGACAATGTGCGAGCTGCGTATTTTGTCGAGATACTGCGTCCACGGCAGGTCAACGACATTCTCGACCTCGATGAGGCCAGGCTTTTTCTCGGCAGCCTCGCGTGCTATGCGCAGCAGGTGGTCTGTCCCCTTGGAGGTGACGTACTGCGAGCGCATCCCTACGAGTATGCGCACCTTGTCGGTGTCGGGCAGCGGTGTCGCTGTCAGCTCGCCGAGGTCTATCGGCAGCCCCGTGTATGCGAGCTTGTCGCCGAGTATGGGTCGGGCCGCCATGTCGTATTCCGGCAGCACTGACATTGCACCGTCAATGGCGGCGTAGAGGTCTTCTGTATAGTGCTGCACCGAGGGCAGCATATACCCGTGCTCGTGCTGCGGACACATCTTGGAAAACTCTGTTGGCATATACCCGATGCGGAACTCCGAATAGCGGAACGTGTCGCGGTCGAGGCAGGCGCGGACGAAGAAATGGTCGTCGCCCGCCAGCGAGAGGAACACCGAGCCGTTGGCGCGTCGCAGCTCGCGCAGGAAATAACGCAGCTTGCCGGGGCGCAGCGAGAAGAAATGCGGGTTGATGAGCTGCACAACGTCATAACCCGACAGCCGGGGCAGCAGCGAGAACAGCCGGTAGAGGTATGTCACCCCCGCCCCAGGGTAGTTGCCGCGCTGCAGGTAGATGTCAGACGCTATGTCCATGCACCCGCAGCGGTCTGAGAGCACTGTGACCGTGTTGCCACGGCGGCGCAGCTCTCGCGCGAGGGTGGAGTGCAGGTTGGAATAATCGCCGATGAACAGAATTTTCATATCGCAAATTTAGGCATATTCCGCGAAATAATCGTAACTTTACGCCGTAATTTTCGTCCTGCAAGCCGGGGCAAGCCCCCGACAGAGGAACGCTGACATATATGGCAGAGGAGTTTTCGATAGTAGTGCCGGTCTACAACCGCGCCGGCCTGATATGCCGGTGTCTTGACAGCATCAAGGCGCAGACATACCGTCCGCTGCACCTTGTGGTCGTTGACAACGCCTCGACCGACGAGACCCTGCGCACAGTCACGAAGTGGGGGCAGGAGAACGCCGGAGGACAGCTGCGCATGAGCATACTCGAGGAGCGGCAGCGAGGAGCTGCGGCGGCCCGCAACTGCGGCTTGCGTGCCGTCACCAGCGACTGGCTGTGCTTCTTCGACAGCGATGATGCCATGCGCCCTGACCTCGCCGAGACGGCAATGCGCACGTTCTCCGTCAATCCCGATGCCGACATAGTGCTGTGGCAGTCGCGCCTGAACACGCTGAGCGGCTCGTCACGCCAGCTGAACTGGGCTGCATCCAACTATATGGACAACCACATCGTCCACTCCGTTTTGCGCACACAGGGGTATGCCGTGCGCCGCAAATTCTTCAACGACGCCGGCGCGTGGAATCCCGCCATGCTCGTCTGGGATGACTGGGAGCTCGGCGTGCGCCTCCTGCTCGGCTATCCGCGCATCGTGCCGGTGGCCCGGGTGCTTGCCGATGTGTATGCGCAGGAACAGTCCATTACCGGCACCAGCTTCTCGTCCAAAGCCGGCGAGTGGGAACTCGCGCTGAAACGGGCTTCGGAATGTATAGCCGACAGCGACCATCCGCGCAAGCGGCATCTGCTCAACATGGTAGACTACCGCCGCGTCATACTCGCCGCGCACTACCGCCGTGAGGGCAATGCTGCAGCGGCGCAGACGCTCCTATCCCGCACATACGCCAACACACTCGCAACACCGTTCCAACGCTTCATCCTCTCGCTGTGCTGCCGCTATACGAGCCTCGGCGGACGCGGTGCCAGCTACTTTGCAGCACCGCTGCTGTGACTCCCTGCCCACTTGTCATTAAATGTGCGTAAGCACTTCCTCCGCACCGTGAAAACACAGCATTTTGAGCAAAATTGCACGGCAGAAAAATATATTCCCGATTTTATTTGCAGGGTTGAAAAAGATAAACTACCTTTGCGTACTGCTAATGCCGAATGGCGTAAAAACTGAGAATATGAAACGAATTACCCTTGTTGCAGCGCTGACGCTGCTGTCGCTCGCCACTTTCGCCCGGGCCGCGGCGGTGCTGTACTCGTCCGACTTCTCGGATGACCGGAACGACTGGACTATCATTGATGCCGACGGCGACGGCATAACCTGGTATACGCAAGACTCCTGTTTAAGATACGGATTCAGCAGTAGCGACGAGCATACCAGCGCTGATGACTGGATTGTTTCTCCACCGGTTTCGCTGACAGCGGGAACAATGTACAGAGTCAAGGCCAGACATAAATTTGTTCATGCTGGGGCTGACCAGCGGACGCTGACTTACGCCTTGTATGCTTCTACAGACAATAGCGCGGCAGGGTTGGCTGCAGGCACTTTGGTTGCTGACTTAAGCGGCGCACATTCGGATGAGGTGCTGTGGTTCACACCCACGGAAAGCGGGCCATGCTATTTTGGCATCCATACGGATGCTGTTGATCCCGATTGGGGTTATATCGAGCTTTCCAGTTTCGAGGTGAAGGAGAATGTCCCTATACCGGCTTCGGTTTCCGACCTCAAAGTCTGCAAGGCCGCTGGAGCGCGTGACGCTGTGCTGTCATGGACATTGCCTCCTGCACTGGATGAAGACGGTTTAGAACTGCCCGAAGGCATTGCGGTGAGCAACGTCAGGGTGTACCGCAACGGCGAGCTCGTCCAGACGCTCCCCGGCGATGCCGTCACGTGTACTGACCGCGGGCTGGATGCCGGCAGGTATGAGTATGAGGTGGAACTGGACATAAACGGACAGCTGGGCAACAGGAGCAAGGTCGCCTTTGACCTGCTCGTAAAGGATGCGCCGTACGTCTCGTATTTCAATGACCCTGGTTGGGCGATAGTCAATGTTGACGGCGGAAGGGGGTGGGAATATTTCACAGACTACTCAAACTATTACTCTGAATACCCCGGCGGCATGAAAAACCACAACAATAACCCTCCTGACAACTGGCTGATTTCACCCTCAATCAAGCTGGCTGCCGGAGTCGAGTACAACGTAACGTTCTGGCACTGTTCGCCGCGTATACCAGAGTACTTCAAGCTGTATGCCGCTCTCGGCACTTCCATAGACTGCCTGAAGGCCGGCACGGTCGTTGCGGACATCGACGGTGTATATCACACAGAAATGACAAAGGAGGTGTTCTCTTTCACCCCGGCTGTGACCGGAGAATACAATTTTGGTTTCCACGATTACGGCATCAGCGCCCCGAAATATGGAGACGGATTAATGTTAACAGGCTTTGAGGTGATGCCCGTCGATATGCCCGCACTCGGCATGGTGTCGGATTTCATCATCAGTCAGGGCAGTGACGACGACCTGTTTGCTCTGGCGGCGACACTGAAATGGAAGCTGCCGACTGTTGACACCGACGGCAATCCGCTCCCGCTGCCCGAGGATGCGCCGATCTACAATGTCCACATATACCGTGACGGCGTGCTGGTGAAGTCCCTTTCGGGCAATGCGACCTCGTGGATTGACACTGCCGACCTCGGACTTACGCCCGGGAAGCATACATACGGCATCGAGGTGGAGGTAGCTGGCGTGTACGGGCCGCGCCTGTATGCCGAATCGCCGACTATATGCCCCACAGGCGACGATTTCAAGAACACTCCATATACGTCTGATTTCAGAGACAGCGGCTGGGGGGGACTCACGGAATGGACTGGATGTGTTTTCTGGAAAGATGACTTGGCGTATCCGCCGACGTTTGAAGACACTCCGCATGGGTATACGACGGGCATCAGACACTACTATCCTGATGATGGATATGGGTCAGCATGGCTGTACTCCCCTGAATTTGCATTGGTGGGCGGCAAGGAGTACATTATCAGTTTTTGGCACAGGGAGAAGGGCAAGTCTTTTTCTAAAGTTTACACGCGCATCCATATCTACAAATCAGAAACAGGCAATAAAACTTCGGATAGCTTTGACGAGGGAGAATGTGCGATTTACAGGACTTACAGCACAGCAGCGTCCTCTGAATGGGAGAAACTGGAGTACAGCTTCACGCCCTCGGAAACCAACTTCTACTATCTGAAAATGTGGAATTCAATAGATGCTGAATACGGGTATCAAGACATCACATGCTTCGACATCCGCGAGAAAGACTGGGTAGCGCCGGAGCCGCCTCCCACACCTACTGTCGAGGAAAATCCCCCCTCGCCGGTAAACCTCCCCACGTATGTCACTACCGCTGACCCTCCTACTGCAAGCCTGGCATGGGAGCTGCCCTCGACATACAAGGACGGCTCGGAGTTCAACCCCGCCACAGGGGCTATCCGCATATACCGTGACGGCGTGCTGGCGCAGACACTTACAGGTACTGAAAGGCATTGGATAGACACGGCGGGAACCGGGTTTGTGTACGGCAGCCACACTTACGAGATTGAAGTCGTGGCAGACAGCTTGTGCAGCAGCCGCGTCAAGCCCGCGTATGCCTCCAGCGTTCTCCCGTATGCCTCTGACATGAACAATGCAGGCTGGACAGTGCTGGATGTCAACGGCGGACGCAGCTGGGGCAAGGTAACTGTTGACCTGGACAATCCGTATGGCGTATTTACCCTGCCAGACTATTCGCGTGGCGTAGATTTCGCATCCCCTTGGCGTGAAGCCTCTGACGACTGGATAGTTTCGCCGCCGCTGTATATGAATGCCAACCGGGAGTACACAGTCAGCTTCTGGCACAAAGACCTTTTTTCAGGGATGAAAGTCGAGAAGTTTTCGCTGCATGTGTCAAATGAGCTGGCGCCTGAGAGCCTGGCTGGCGGCACGCTCCTCGCTGACATTTCCAACAGTTCAACAACCGTTATGCCTGGATGGCACAAAGAGTCGTACTCGTTCATTCCAGACGAAGACGGGTGTTACTATTTCGGCTTCCACGCCAATACCGATGCGACTGACCAGAATCTCATACAGTTGACCGGCTTTGAGGTGGTATGGGACGGCATGGCTGACGCAATACCGTCACGGCCAACCGTACTGACAGCCACGCCCACAGTGAGCGAGACACCCGAGGTGAAACTCTCGTGGGAAATGCCGGCCAAATACATGAGCGGCGCGGCTATTCCCGACGGTACGTCAATGGAAGCCTTGGTTTACCGCGACGGCTCACTGATGTACCGTGGCAACGACGTCGAATGGACTGACAACGACGTGCAGCATGGTGAGGCCTATACATACGAAGTCGCAGTGGACGTGAACGGGCAGACGGGACCTCGCACGGCCGTCTCCCCGGTAGAGGTATTGCCGCCACCGCCCCCAGAGCCGCCGCTGCCTGTCATCCCAGACCCGGCGGAAGACCTCGCCGTCACCGCCGACCCAGTTTTGCCGAATGTTGCCGACATTTCATGGCGCAACCCCTCGACGAGCAGCGTCCCCGACAGTGAGCCGCCAGTCACGCTGGCTGAAATATACCGTGACGGCGTGCTGATCGGCACTGTCACCGAAGGCCTTGCTGCCGGCGAATACTACTCTTACGAGGACAACACCGTAACAGACCCCGGCATGTACACTTACATGGTCAAAGTGTACAACGGCGAACTCATTGCCGATGAGGGGCATCCCGAGATGACACGGTGGATAGGGCGCGGCGCAGACGTGCCTTACGAGCCCGAAAACTTCTACGAGTGGTATCCGTTCAACCAAGCCGTCGGAAATGAGCAAGGCGGGTGGCGTATCGGCTTCACCGATGCATGTGCCGGCGGCGCGGAAGCGGACGGCGACTCGTGGTTCATCTCGCCGCCGTTGTACACCCACAGCGGCACGAAGTACCTCCTCGAGGTGCTGCCGTTCAGCCGTGGCTTCGCCGACCCGAGCGACATCAGCGTGTACCTCGGCTCCAATGTAGCACCAGAGGAGATGACGCGGAAAATCGGCACTATCGACTGCGCCTCGGTCAAGAGTTTCGCAGAGGCTGCCCAGTTCCCCTTGCTCGCCGTGGCAGCGGACGACCCGTCGCTTGCCGACGAGCCGGACGATGACGGCGGACGCATCAGCTTTGCAGCCGGCAACATGACCGTCGGCTTCCGCGCCGAGGGCGAGGCCGAGGGACGCATCTGCGGCTTTCGCTTCATCATCGACCCGGAAACCAGTGTTGACGAGGCTGCCACGGACGGCGCACTGCGCCATGCCGGCGACACAGTCGTCTTCCCCGGCGGCGCGACCGACATCGCCCTTGCGACCGTCTCGGGACAGGTAGTGCGCCGCTGTGCAGCAGCCGACAGCCTCGACCTGTCGCAGCTCGCGCCCGGTGTCTACATCGTCAGCTGCAATGTAGGCAGCAAGCGCATGTCGTTGAAAATCATAAAGTAGCAACCCGAAACAACCATACGTTTATGAAAAGAATTACACTTGTCGCAGCACTGACGTTGCTGTCGCTCGCCACATTCGCCCAAGCTGAAACAGTTCCCTACACTTCGGATATGAGAGGGTGGACTGCCATCGACACAAACAATGACGGCAATACGTGGTCATCAAACCAAGGCCGATACGCTTTCGATGGTTCTGGATATAATTCAGGAGTCGGGTTCGTGCATTTTGCAGCAACAATTGACGACTGGATTGTCTCGCCTGCAGTATCGTTGGAGGCCGGCACAGAGTACATTGTCCGTTTCTCACACAAGCGGGACAAGTCTCGCTTTCCGCGCAAGGCGATGCTGTATGCCGCCCTTGCCGATGATGCTGAAAGTCTCGCTGCCGGCGCGGTCGTCGCCGACTTCAGAAGTGCTAACTACCAGCAGTGGGAGCGGTTTACACAGACATACACCCCGGCAGAAAGCGGCGATTACCATTTCGGGTTCTATGCATATTCCACTGAAATCATCGATATGTATCTGGCTGGTTTCGAGGTGAAAAAATATGAATTCGTCCCCGAGCCTGTGTCAGACCTTGCCATATCGCTCGGTGCAGACTTCGCGGTCGAGGCAACTCTCTCGTGGACGCTGCCAGCAGAAGACACCGAGGGTTTCGCGTTTGACGATGATGCCACGTTCAATGCGGTATACATATACCGCGACGGCAAACTGGCACAGACGCTTCCCGGCAATGCCACGGCATGGACGGATTCTGAAGCAAGCGGGATGACAGCCGCAGACCACACATACGAGGTCGAGGTGGAAGTGAACGGAGTGCGCAGCTCGCGCAGCAGCATCTTCTATACACCGCCCAAACCGCTGCCCTATCAGTCAGACTTCAATGACGGCGGCTGGACGATTATCGATGACGGCAATAACGGCAACACCTGGTCATTCACCAGTTTTGACATTGATTCGCGAGGCGTGAAGTGCGATTGTCACGATGCATACGACGAAACGGATGACTGGCTCATTTCCCCTCCGTTGCCACTGACCGCCGGTGTCGCTTATTCGGTTAAGTTCAGATACTTATCCCATAATACAGATGAAAACTCATTTTCTCTTTTTGCCTCTCGCGTAAATACCGTAAAGGGGCTTACTTCTGGTTCGCGAGTTGCCCTAATACCAGCACGAGCTTATAGCTGGCATGACGAGTCGTACACCTTTACTCCGCCGGAAACCGATTACTATTACCTTGGCTTCCGTGCTGGACCACAAAAACGCTATATACTCATGACCAGCCTGGAGGTCATAAATCCGTCAATTACCGGTGTTGACGAGGCTGCCACGGACAGCGCACTGCGCCATGCCGGCGACACAGTCGTCTTCCCCGGCGGCGCGACAGACATCGTCCTCGCGCCCGTTTCGGGACAGGTGGTGCGCCGCTGCGCCGCAGCCGACAGCCTCGACCTGTCGCAGCTCGCACCCGGTGTATACATCGTCAGCTGCAACATTGACGGCAATCGCGCCTCACTAAAGATAGCGAAATAACTGTCATCTTGCATTCATAATCCCGGGGGCTGTGCCTTGTATTTGGCACAGCCCCCATTTTATTGCACCTTAACTATCCGCTGCAACGACATTGCAGACCCCGCGCCGTAACTTTGCACCGTAAAACAAAACAACAACGCCAACACGCAAGATTATGAAACGCTCAACGATGAAAATGACGATGCTGCGGACACTGCTGCTTGCAGGTCACTGACACTGGCTTATCGGCTGGCGGCAGATTGACGTCAACTGCCCGTTTCCAGCCTCACTTTCGGCGGCAATGACTCCATTCGGCTACAGCACAGGCTTCGGCTTCATTAGGCTCGGCTGCTCGACAGGGAACTATCCCGGCTCGCATTGCAAAAAGGAGGTGCAGTTTCATATAACCGCACCTCCTGATTTATCTTTGTA
>CAKUKR010000045.1 GCA_934663645.1 uncultured Muribaculaceae bacterium
TTTAGATATGATTCCTTCTGCAGGGGCTATGTTTCATGAATGGGCCTCGCGAAAATGCGGACTGACAGTGCCTTGAGATGCTTCTCAACAGAATACATTTGGCGGTGCAGCATGGATTTTGTATCTTTGCAATCAATTTCAATTGACCGCGTTATATGGATTTCAGATTAGATGCAGTCTGCAACGATACAGCAGCCCGTGCCAGTGTCATCACTACCGACCACGGCACTATCAACACCCCTATTTTCATGCCAGTGGGAACTGTCGGCAGTGTCAAGGCTGTTCATCAGCGGGAGCTGCGCGATGACATCAAGGCGCAAATCATACTGGGCAATACGTACCACCTGTACCTGCGCCCTGGGTGCGACATCATCCGCGCAGCCGGCGGTCTGCACCGTTTCAACGGCTGGGAACGCCCTATCCTCACTGACAGCGGCGGCTTCCAGGTGTTTTCGCTTACAGGACAGCGCAAGCTGAAGGAGGAGGGTGCGCATTTCCGCAGCCATATCGACGGCAGCAAGCATCTGTTCACGCCGGAAAAGGTGGTAGACATACAGCGCGTACTGGGTTCTGACATCATGATGGCGTTGGATGAGTGTCCTCCTGGCACATCGGACTATTCATACGCCGAAAAGTCGCTGCGGCTCACGCAGCGCTGGCTGAAGCGCGGCTGGGAGCATTTCCATGCAACAGAGCCGCTCTACGGCCACAACCAGGCGTTCTTCCCCATTGTTCAGGGATGTGTCTACGAAGACTTGCGGCGTGATTCCGCCAAGTTTGTCGCTGACCTTGGCGCAGAGGGCAATGCCATAGGAGGTCTTGCAGTGGGTGAGCCTACGGAGAAGATGTACGAGATGATTGAAATCGTCAACGACGAGCTGCCAGCCGACCGACCGCGCTACCTGATGGGCGTGGGAACTCCTGCCAACATACTCGAAGCCATTGATCGTGGCGTTGACATGATGGACTGCGTGATGCCGACCCGCAACGGTCGCAACGGCATGCTGTTCACGTCTAACGGCATCATGAATATGCGCAACCGCAAATGGGCAGATGACTTCTCACCGCTTGACCTGGACGGCACTGCATGGGTCGACACCGCATATTCCAAGGCGTACGTGCGCCACCTGTTCGTAAGCAACGAGCTGCTCGCCTTGCAGATAGCGTCAGTTCACAACCTCGCCTTCTACCTGTGGCTCGTCACAGAGGCTCGCAAGCAGATAGTCGCCGGCACATTCGCCTCATGGAAAAGGACGATGGTCGAACGTGTCACACACCGGCTGTAACGATGATACTGAACGATACTGATAATTCGCAGACATGAGCATCTTCAGACGCAAATCGCAACAAAGCAAGAAGCAGGCTTCACCCGACCACGGCGGCGACCATATCGTCACTGCTGAGGAGATGCAGCCGCTGTTTCATGATGACGCCGCAATGACGGTGGAAAGTGAAATGCCTGAGCTTGACAACGCCACTGGCAAGGTCGGCGAGCAGACCGCTGAAGAGAAGCCCAAGAAGAATAGTGCGGCAATGCGCATACTCGCGGCGATATGGCAGATAATCTGCAGATTGCCGTTCCCGAAACTGCGCAAGCTTGACATATACATACTGAAGAAGTTCCTCGGCACGTATTTCATGGTCATCGTGCTGATGCTTGCCGTCATTTCGATGTTTGATGTCACTGAGAAGCTTGATGCATTCCTGACTGCGCCGTTGCGTGAGACGCTGCTTGATTATTTCATGTCGTTCCTCCCGTATTTTGCCAATCAGCTGTCACCGCTGTTCGTGTTCATCTCGGTGATATTCTTCACCTCGAAAATGGCAGGCAACTCGGAAATCACCGCAATACTGGCGAGCGGTGTCAGCTTCCGTCGTCTGCTGTGGCCGTACATGGTGGGCGCGACCTTCATCGCGGCGATGACATTCGTGTTCAGCAACTACCTCATACCGCCGACCAACGTCAAGCGGATAGCCTATACAAACAAATACGTGAAAAACAAGCGCGTGGACTATGGCGTCAACATTCAGCTTCAGGTCAAGCCGGGAGTGGTGGCGTTCATGAGCCGCTATGACAACACGCTGAAAACCGGCTACGGCTTCTCGCTCGACCGCTTTGAGGGGAAAGCACTTGTGTCGCGCATGACAGCCAAGAGCATAACGTACGACTCGCTGAAGACGTACCGTTGGACGGCGCATGACTATATGATACGCGACTTCAAAGGGACTAAGGAGATAATACGCAAGGGTTCTTCGCTTGACACAGCGATAACCATCGAGCCCAAGGATTTTCTCATCGCGTCCAACGACCAGGAGATGCTCACCACTCCACAAATAACCGAGTATGTTGAAAAGCAGCGTATGCGCGGCGTCGCCAACATTGAGGCTTTCGAGATAGAGAAAGAGAAGCGTTACGCCTCGACCGCTGCTGCGTTTATCCTCACACTTATCGGCATGTCGCTGTCGTCGCGCAAGTCAAAAGGTGGCATGGGCCTTAACATCGGCATCGGACTTGCCTTGAGTTTCAGTTACATACTCTTCTCAACAGTGACAAGTTCATTTGCCATTTCAGGACTGACATCGCCGTTCATCGCCATGGAGATACCGAATGTGGTCTACCTCATCATCGGCATAGTCCTCTACCGCCGCGCCTCCAAGTATTGAGGCGAGTTCCTAAGTTACTTTATGCGGAAATTGTAGCCAACTGTCATCGACACAGACATGCTGTTTGAGGCGTTGAACGTATCAATGCGCCTTGACTTGAAGATGTTGCCGAGGCCGTAATAGAACCGTGCCTCGAGTGAAATGGCGTGTTTGTCCGTCACGTTGAACTCGCCGCCGATGCCGGCTGAGATGCCGTAGTCCACCTTGTTCTGGACCTTCATGGTCATCTGCGTGTTGGTGCGGTTAGTGTTCGGGAAATCTGGCAAGGATTCCATTTCTGCAGGGTCAAAGTTTGCGCTTGTGGACTCCCCTATCATGAAGCCGATTTCAGGGCCGGCATTGAAGAAGAACCGCCCGCGCCGCCCGAAATAGATATGTGCCAACACCGGTATCTGCAAGTAGTTGAGCGTGCGGCGATAGCTGTACTGCGGAGTGTCGAAACTCTCTTCCCAGCCGCGTTGCGTGAAATTTAGCTCGCCGATGATGCCGAAATGATTCTCCTCTATGTACCGGAATGTCAAGCCGGCTGTTATGCCGAGCGGCATCTTTTGGTTGACCGAGGGGTTAAAGAACATTCGCGACATATCGACACCAGCTTTCGCGCCGACAGTTATGTTCGCCTTATAGTGCGTCTGTGCACACACCGGCAGGGCTGCTAATGCAATAGCCGCAACGCAGGCAATACGTTTCACCAAGCTCGCTGTCATCACTGTATCTCGATTTTGCTTACTGTTTCAGCCGGCAAATACTTGAGGATATAGCCGTTGACATTGATGAACCCGCTCCAGTTGTTCAGCCGGCGTATCTCAATGTCGTTCTGAATGCCGCTGCGGTATTTGATTTCTCGGTTATAGTCGCCATTGTTGTCGGCAGTTGTCGATATGAAATACCGTGCCACGTCATACCCTAACATAGCGTATTGCGGGAACGAGTTGAACGGACTGCGGTTGTAATTGATGCGGAAACGCTGGTTGAACTGTTTATGTTCTGCCGAATACGCATTGGCATAGAACCGGGAGGGCACAATCACCTGTGTCTGGCCGAATTTTTCTGCCAACGCTGGGGCGAAAGCGACCCATTGGGCTTTGCCTACAGGCTGAATATCAATGCCGTTGCTTTGTGCATCGGCTATTGCAGTGAGAGCAGTGTCAATGTCGTCCTTTTTCAGCTGGAAGCAATACACCACATATTTCTCGTATGGAGAGAAGGGATATACAGCAAACTCTTCAACAGACAGGCGAGACGTGGCATCGGGTGAATACTTTTGCGTCAGAGCCTCGGCAAACTTGTCGCTCTTGTCCTCGTCTCCAAGCAAAATCAGCTGCGCATTATTGTCTAAGTCGTATATGTAACTTGCAGACAAGTCGTTGAAATAGTCAATCGGCTGGAGCAGCTGAACCACCGAAGGGTTGGTCTGGTACAGGTCGCTTTTCGTGTCAAAAACGTTGACCACCTCAATGCCGTTCTCATATCCGATGTTAGCCAACTCTGCCGGAAAATCATTCTCGTAGACACCTATAATCAAATTTGAAGATTTGAGAGTGTTTAAGTCTCCCTGTGTGTCATCTTCCTTGGTTGCATCTATAACATTCAGGTTGATTTTACAACCAGAATCTTTCAGGTCATCAACACCCATGATAAATCCACGCAGGAAATCAATGTTGCTTTTTGAAGCAGGGTCTTCGAGGACAACGGCTACATCCACCTTGTTTTCAGCAGCATCTATGTGGTGAACATCGTTATAGATGCTGTCGCGGTCATCAATTGTTGTTTCTGCCACGGCTGGAGTTTCCACCAGCGTCTCACTCTCCTTCATCTCCATTTGAGGCACAGTTACCCAGCCGCCCTTTTTCGGCAGCTGTTCTGAGGGGTTTGCCGAGACGAGGTCATCGCGGCTCACACCGGTTGACTGCGCTATGCTGTCCCACGTATCGTTCTTCTGCACCTTGTACTGTGAGAAACCTACAACGGTGTTAGCTTGTTTTGTTTCGCTGACAATGACAGTCTTGCGGCTGTTTGGCACTATGCGGATGGTTGTGCCGGCTTTGAAGTTGCGTTCTGAAATGCCTGGATTCTCCGTCATGAGCGACTCCACGCTTGCGTTGTACTTTTCGGCAAGCCCGTAGAGCGTATCACCTTTGCGCACTGTGTAAAAGAACGGCTCGGTAGTCGTTCCGTTGATGTATTCCTGTTGCACTATGACGAGTTTATCGCCGACTTTGAGGGAATGTCGCGTGTCGGGATTGTTGGCATATATCACCGCTACAGGCACGCCGTACAGCGAAGCTATGGAGTAGACAGTTTCGCCACGAGCGACTGTGTGAGTGACAGCTTCAGGAAACGCAACAGCGACTTTCTTTTCAGGGGCTGCGGGCTTGGAGTCTGTTGATGCTGGGTAATATATGGTCTGACCTTTCTTGACTTTTATGGCGAAATTAGCATTGCACTCGCGCAGTGTCTGCTCGTCCCAGCCGAATTTCTTGCAAATTCCGTATGGGGAATCGCCGCCCTGCACTTTGTAATAATAGTATTCCTTGCCCTGAACTTTTATAGTCGGCAGGTTGATGTTTTGTGCTGACAGTGCCATTGAGCCGGCCAACAGGGCAAACAGGAGAAACGTTTGAACAATACGATTAAGCATATCAATCAATTATTTGACTGCAAATTTAGGCAAAAAATCCGATTTACAGAGCCATGCACGCAAGGAAATTGGCAGGGTTCGGTATGACAGCTCCTGATGCACAGCGGGGAGAGGAGGCTGTGCGAGGCTTACCGGCCGGTGGCGAGCAGGTATTCGCGCTTCTTCAGTTCATAGTTGGCAAACGCTTCCACATACTTGTCCAGGCTCTGCTGATAGAGTGTCTGCGCGTCAAGCATGTCGCCAATCGCCGAAGTCCCGAACTTGTAATAGTCGGTGTTCAGGCGCAGGTTTTCCTCGCTGGCTGCCACGGATTCCTGGGCTATCGCTACTTGCTTGTATGCGTCGTTCAAGTCGTTCCATGCCTTGCGGATGCGTACGGTTAGCATTTCCGTCTTGTCCTGTTGCTCGTTTACCGCAATTTGCGCCTGTATCTTCTTGCGCGTTATGTCGTGCGTCGAACTCCACCAGGCGGAAATCGGGACGGTGACTGTCACCATGCCGAAAAGGTTGGTGTGAGTCTGGTCCATCATCGAGCCGTATACATACCCTGCGCCTATCGCAACGGTCGGGAGATTCTTGCCGACCGCCATTTTGTATGTCAGCTTGCTTGCCTCAACCTGCTTGTCGAGCAACTGGTACTCGTATGTCTGGCGAACTGCTGTTTCCGGAGTGCGGAAAAGGTCTTGAGGGTTGCCTGGGGCTGCAAGTGTCTTGTTGTCAGCCCCGACAGGGCGGACATATCTGATGTCAACAGTACCGAGGGGATGCCCCATTACCTGCGCCAGCAAGTCGCGGAGTGAGAAGACCGCGTTTTCGACTTGTATGCGCGTTGTCTTGAACTCGTTGCGGCGCAGTTGCACCTGCAGCAGGTCGTTGCGGTTGCGCACACCGGCATCGACTGCTGCCTGAACGTCTTTGACCAGATTGGCGAGCTGGCAGTCAAGGGTGTCGAGCGTCACGAGTTTTTCCTTGAGCATCACGATCTGCCAGTAATATTGTTCAGTGGCGAGGCGGATTTCGTTTTCTGTCAAGCAGCGTTGGAGCTTGGCGGCCTCCTCCCCTACGGCAGCGAGCTTGTTGCCGTTGATGATTTGCCCGCCTGCAAATACAGGCTGCAATGCTGAGATACCGGCTACGACACCATCCTTGGCAAAGGAGAATCCGAGACCCATGACATTGACCTGAAGCAGGCCTTTGTCGGTAACAAAGCCGCAGCCCACAGCCTCGACAGTCGGGAAGAACTTGGTCAGAGCCTCTTTGCGCTGTTCTGCGGACACGGCAATCTCGTTGTTGGCATTGCGCAGCTTCTTGTTGTTGCGTGCTGCCTCATCAAGGCACTCATCGAGCGTATACAACTTAGCGTGCTCGGTCATAACACTGTCCTGTGTCGTTTGAGCATCGACCGGCAATCGGAGCAAAGCCGCTCCGCAGAGCAACAGCACAATGTATTTAGTTTTCATCATCAGTTTCATCATTAACTTGACAATCAACTGTTTTCATTTCCGTTTTGTCCTTTCTGCCGAACACCATAAGGTATCCGACTGGAAGGACTGTCAATATAAAGAACATGGAGATGAGCGCGCCGTAGCCGATGACTGTCCCCATAGGCATCCACAGCGTGCTGCCGCCGATTATCATAGGCACAACGCCCATTGACGCTGCTGCCGAGGTGAGGAATATGGGGCGCATACGCCGGCTTGCCGAGTGCCAAATTGCATCGCGGACCGTCATGCCCTCCTTGTTATGCAGTTCCTCGGCGTAGTCATACATGATGATGCCGTTTCTCACGATGATGCCCATCAGGCATACAAGCCCCAGCACGCATGTCACGCTGAACGAGACGCCCTGAATGGCAATGCCGGCAGCTGCACTGAAGAGGGAGAACGTCATGGCGGTGAAAATGAGCAGTGAGAGGCCTATCTTGTGGAAGTGCGAGAGGAGTATGAAGAATATCATCACCGCAGCCACCACAAGGCCGGAAATCACTGCCGTCATCTTGTCATTGTCGTCCTCATAGTCACCTCCAAGCGTCATGTCAACGCCCTGCGACAGCTGCACTTGTCCCAGCTTCTCCTGCATGCGTTCAGATGCAGACATGGCGTTTACGCCACGCTTCAGGTCAGCCATTACAGTGATCGTCGGAACGCCGTTGCGGCGCACTGTCTGCCCGTTTTCGACAGACGGCACTATGTCAGCGACCTGCCGCAGCGGAACAGTGTTCAAACCTCCTAAAACAGGCACACGCTCGTCGAGCAGGTTGTCGGTGGTGGAAAAGTCTGCGCGTGTGCTTTTCAGCACGACAGGGACATCCTTGTTGCCCTCCCACACATCAGCTATGCCCAGTCCGCTGCCGTAGCGCAAGGTGACAAGCGTCTCGATGTCGGTATTGTCAATACCGAGCCGCGAGGCGGCATCCTCCTTCAGTTTGACGGTGACAGACGTGAGCGGCTCACGGAAGTCCGTGCGCACGAGTTTCATTTCGGGCATGGAGTGCAATACGGCTTTCACCTTTTCGGCATCTGCCATGAGCGCCTCCTCGTCCTCGCCGCTCAGCCGTATCTCTATCGGGCAGTTGGGCTCGCTGTACGCCAGCTGCTTGAACTTCACAATAGCCTCTGGGAAGACATCGGCGTACTTGTCGGCATACTCATTGAGGACAGCCTCTGTGGCGTCCTCACTCTCGGTGTTGACGATGAACTGCGCGTAGTTCTTGTCTGCAATCTGCGGGGCGTATGCCGTATGGAAGCGAGGCGATGAACAGCCCAGGAACGATGTGACAGACACCACACGCTTGTCCTTGCGCAGTATTCGCTCAAGGCTGTCAGCCACCGACTGTGTCTTTGCCAGCGATGAGCCTGTCGGCAGGTATATCTCAACGGCAAACTGGTTGCGCTGCGCCTCGGGCATCATCTGCTGCGGAAGGCTCTTTATCCATACAGCTCCGCACGCTATGCCGGCTATGCCTAAAACGACCGTGGCCTTGCGGTGGTCGAAGCAGAAGGTCAACAGCCGGTCATACCATTTCTGTATCAGGTCGAGAAACGAGAACGCCTTCTTGCCTGTGCGTGGGTTCATCTTCTCTTTCAGCGGCTTGCGTATGCACCAGTACTGTATGAAGGGGACGACAAGCGACGCGACAGCGAGCGACACAATCAGCACTATGCTGATAGCCCAGGGGAACGACAGGATAAAGTCGTAGACCTGCCCGACACATACGACGAGGAACGGGAAGAATGTGATGCTTATGGCAAGCGTTGCGGTGAATACTGACTTGAAGAAGCGCGTGGCACTGTTGACGGCCGCATTCCAGCGGTCCACGCCCTCGCCAAGCTGCTCCAGGTAATTGTCGATAATGACGATAGCGTCATCGACTATCATGCCCAGAGTGACTATGAGGGCAGCGAGGGTGACGGTATTCAGCTCGATGCCGAAAGCATAGTACAGCCCAAGCGAGGTGAATATGGTAATGGGAATGGTGGATGCTGCCACCAACGCGACACGCATCGGCAGCAGGAGCATCACTACGAGGACGACCGCCACGATTGCTATGACTATCTCATGCAGGAAGTTGATGACACTGTCCCCGACGACCTTGCTCTGGTCTGTGATGCGGCTTATGCTCACTTCCTGCGGCAGGCTCGGCTGGAACTCCTCCAACGCCTGGTCGATAGCGTTGCCCATCTCTACAACGTTCTCCCCCTTTTTCATCTCAACGCTAAGGAGCAAGCACTTCTTGCCGTTGCTCGTGATGCGGCTCTCTGCCTCGGGGTATTCGCGCTTGACCGTTGCTATGTCCTTCAGCCGGACATTCTCGCCGCCGGGGGAGCTGTAGACTATCTGCTGCTCGATGTCATATATGGAGTTGAGCGACTTTGCGACATTGACAGGCATCGTGTATCCAATGCCTCGTATCCGTCCGCCCGATGCGGCAAAGCCTTTCTTGGCAAGTGCCGTAGCCACCAGCTGGTCGTTCAGCCCGTAGTTTGCGAGGCGGTCATTGTCGAGTATCACGGAAATCTGCTCCTGCTGAAGTCCGCTCACCGTGAGCCTCCCGACGCTCGGTATGGCTCTAAGCTTGTCTTGAAGCCTGTCCATGTAGTCCGACAGCTCACGGTATGTCTTCTCCTCGCTTTCCATAGCTACGAGCAGCGAGGAGGTGTCGCCGAAATCATCCTTGACAGCCACAGCCAGCACATTCTTGGGCAGCTCGCCCTTGAACGTCTGCACGCCGTGCTTGAACTTGCTCCAGAACTCGTCCTTGTCATTGAGGTTGTCATTGAGCTGGACCATGATGTAGACTATGCCGTCGCGGCTCATGGAGTATGTCTTCTCCTTCTTGACCTCCTCAAAGCTGAAGATATAGTTCTCGAGCGGGCGTGTCACCTGCTCCTCCATCTCCTTGGCGGTATTGCCGGGGGCGACGGCTACCACTATGCCCTGACGCACGGTGAAGTCCGGGAACTCGTTCTTCCGCATATTAGGAAGGCTGTAAATGCCGAAGGCAATCAGGCAGCACACCACCAGCACGACTATCTGCCGATAGTGCATTGCCAGCTCAACGGGGTTCATTTTCTTCTTCATCACCGCTTAGCCTTTACAGTAGTGCCTGTGCACACTTTCTGCTGCCCCTCGACTATCAGCTTGTCGCCGGGCTTCAGTCCGCTTGCAATCACGACCCCATCGGCGCGGAACTCGCCGCACACCACGGTGCGCCGGACAGCCTTGCCCTTTTCGTCAACCCACACGAAGTTGCTGTTGTCGTCGCCGAGCTGGATTGCATTGGCTGGTATGACAATCTCACGGCCTGTGTCAGTTTCCGGTTTCTGCGGCTTGGCCAGCCTCACGTCAGACACCATGCCCGGCAGCAAGTCGCGGCTTGGGCTGTCTATCCTTATCTTGACAGCATACGAGCGCGACATGGCGTCGGCTATGACCCCCTTCTCGATTACACGCCCCTCAAACATCTTGTCGCCGAGTGCTTCGATGCGGATATTTGCGCGTTGTCCGACGCTGATGCCTGCAATCTCGCCTTCGGGCACTGATATTTTCACATTGAGGTTTCCGGTAGTCGCCAGTTTCGCCACAGGTATGCCCGGGCCTACATTCTGTCCTGGCTCGGCATACTTCTCCGAAATGACGCCGGAGCATGGGGCGTACAGGTTGCAGTCCGCGAGGTTCTTGCGTGCTATGTTCTCGGCAGCGACGGCTTCCTGCAACGCGCTCTGCGCCTCAACCCATTTGATGTCAGGCAGGCTGCCCTTGTCGTGCAGCTGCTTGTACCGCTGACAGGCATCTTCGGCCTGCGCACGTGCCGCGTGAGCCATGTCATAGCTGTTTCTCAGCGTTGACGGGTCTACCGTGGCTATCAGCTGCCCCTTGCTGACACGGTCGCCGGGCTTGACGTTCAGCTGGCGGATTGTCCCTGCCACTGCGAAACTCAGGGCTGTGCTCACATCCTCCTCCACTGTGCCGGAATACCCGTAGCTGTCAGCACCGGAATACTCATCGCCTACAGTTATCTCCTTGACAGCGACAGCGTTTGCAGCCGTACTGCCGCCCTCCTCCTTGTTGGCGCAGCTTGCAAGCGATGCCACGGATATGATTGCAAGTGCTGCGGACTTGCTGCTGAATATGTATGTCAATTTCATTGCTCCGTTGTTATTTCTGCTGCAAAGTAAATGATTTGGCGCGAATCGGGAAAACACCGGCAGGTGGAAAAATTGTCCTGTTCGCGAAATCCTGTGACAAAAGCATCACTAAACATAATCCTGGATATTGTCCGCCTTGGCCGTTGTCATCATTTCAGGGTTAGCCTCCCTGTCCCGTTTCGGGAGTTTCTTGGCCACTTCGGCATAGCTATGGCGTATCATGGCGCGGATGAGGGCATCTGGCAGCGAGCCGAACATGTCTATCTGGTTCCAGTGGGTTTTGTTCATGTGCCACGCGCCTGTGATTTCAGCATGGCGGGCGCGCAGCGCGACAGCATGTTCGGGCTTGCACTTGAGGACAAACCATTGTGGGTTCTCCAAGTCCAGCATCGCGAAAATCTTGCCCTTCACACGGAATGCCAACGAGGTTTCGTCAAACGGCAGATCCTCTGTCGCCAAGGGCAGCGACAGGCAGTATTCGCGTATAGTCTCAACGTCCATGTCTTCTCAGTTATGCTATTGAAATCAGTTCGATGTCAAATATCAGCGTAGAGCCGGCAGGGATGCCGGGCTGCGCATACTTGCCGTAACCCAGTTCAGCGGGTATGTACACCTCCCAGCGGTCGCCGGCGCACATCTGCTGCACAGCAGCTACCCAGCCCCCGATAAGGTCGCGCAGCCGCATTGCCAGCGGCACGCCCCCTCGGCTGCTGTCAAACTTCTTGCCGTTTATGGTTTTGCCGGTATAGTGGGCGGTTATGACGCTGCCCAGCGTCGGGTGCTTGCCGTCGTCCTTGCCCTCGGCTATTACCTTGTAGCATACGCCACCGGGAAGCTGATGCACGCCCTCCTCCTTTGACTTGGCTGCGAGCCATTCCCTGTTGGCTTGTGCGTACTGTCGTTTGTTCATGTCGTCAGAATGAATATGTCCCTGTCAACAGCACGGAGTGCGTCCTCTCGCCCTTGCAGCTCACGTCTGAATCCGAGGATTGGAAGCCGTCATAGAGGTAGAAGTTGGACTGCTTGTAAGACAAGGCTATCGAGAAGCGGTCGAAAGCCGCCTCGATGCCAGCCTCGCCGCGCCAGTAGAACCAGCGTGACTTGTATGACCCTGATGCGCCGGGTGAGAGCGTTATCCCCGGCGACGCGAACAGGTGGAAGTCGATGCCCGCGCTCTCGAGCGAGAACAGCCGGGGCGTGCGCACCACCACCGAAGGCGAGAACGTGAACCGTGCCGTGTAGTTGTTGTCGTTGTAATAATAGTAGTCGTCATACGACCCCCACGAGCTGATGATAAAGTCGGGCATCGAGCTCAACTCCATGGGCAGGCCGATTTCCACGCGCAAGCCTACGTACGGTATCGGGAAATAGGCGATGCCGAAATCAATCTCGTAGTCATTGTCACTGACGCCGAATGTCGCGGACGCTTTCCACGGCAGGTACGGCTCATCTTCATATACCGTGTCGGCCATGCAGCACGCTGATGATGCTGCGAGCGCGCCTGCAAGGCAAATCCTCTTGGCATTGATGAGCGTCGGCATACCCTTATCCGTTGATTGTCAGAAAGCGATACGCCCCTTCTTGGCCATTTCCACCATTTTCTCCCCCGGGACGAGGTATATCTCAAGGCGGCGGTTCTTGCTGCGGTTGTCCATTGAGATATTCGGCGTGTCCGCCAGCGGGCGCGAGTCGCTCAATGCGTACGGGAACAGGTAGTCCGTGTTGAGGCCGGGCTGCTCCTCAAACCAGTCCGTTACGGCCAGCACACGGGATTCGGTTATCTGCTGGCGGTATACCGGCGAGCCGGTGTTGTCGGTATGCATGACCAGCATCACACGCCATAAGTCCGGCTGTTTGAGGTAACGCTTCACAGGCTCGAGGTACTTGTGCGAGTCCTCACGCAGCTCGGTGCTGTTGGGGGCGAAGAGCAGCGATGCCGGTATGGTGATGAGCAGCACCTCCTTGTTGCGCAGGTTCTCGACCGTACAGGCGTTGTCGCTCTTGCCGTATACGCCTCGCAGCAGCACGTTGCGGGCTTCCTTCTCCTGGAACTTGCGCACCAGGTCGCCGGCCTTGCCCGTGTCCGTGGAGTTGAGCATCTGTATCCACGTCAGGTCTGCCAACGCCTCGGGGTCGCTCTGCGCTCCTGCTGCGACAGGCGTCAGCGCTGCGGCCAGCGCGATGAACGCCTTAGATATTGTTCTCAAGTGATTCCTCATATTCCAATTCTCCTTTGACAATGTCGGCTATGTCTGCCGAGGGGATGTCGAGTTCTTCGTCCTCGCGCACCTGTGCCTTCACATAGTCGATTAGCTCATCGACGTTGAGGAGTTCCTCCTCCCCCTCGATGTCATTGAGCGACAGCATTCCCTTGCTCTCGTAGAAGTCCCATATCAGGTCTGCCACACAGAGTATGTCGTCGTCTGAATACTTCTCCTGTCTGTTTTCGCCCAGATAGTTACGGATATATTCAACCGCATTCTCCTCGTTGTATCCTATGTCAATGCCCATAACGTCATAGATTGAGATTTACAATTCCCTCGGGGAGGTTCATTCTGATAACGCGGCTTTCGGTGTCAATGTTGTCTATGAAGTCCCCTGAAATCGGTATGTAGACAGTGCCTTCGGGGTTGTCAACGATGAACAGCGCGTTTTGCGTCGAGAGGTCAACGTCCTCTATTGTGCCGATTTCGCCATGGGCGGCATCGCAGACTCTGTAGCCGATGAACTCGTCGGCATAGCCCCCCTCGCCCTCTTCGTCCTCGTCCGACAGCATCTCGTAGTCGGCTGTACGGATATAGATGGCCTTGTTGACAAAGTCACGCGCCTCCGCCTCGGTGTCGATGCCTTGCAGCTTCACGAGCGAGGCTCTCGCCCCCTTGCTGCGTATGGTCTCGATGAAAAACGGCACGAATATGCCGTCCATGTCAATCACGAGTGGCGTTTCAGGGGTCAGCCCG
Organism: uncultured Muribaculaceae bacterium; assembly: GCA_934663645.1. Taxonomy (GTDB): domain Bacteria; phylum Bacteroidota; class Bacteroidia; order Bacteroidales; family Muribaculaceae; genus Lepagella. The sequence goes on from CAKUKR010000045.1 coordinate 13,914, forward strand.
CCAGCGTCTATGTCAAACACCGCGTTCAGCTCCCCCCGCAGCGCGTGGGTCTTGAAGAACTGCCCTGCCTCGACTATGTCCTTTGCTTCAATCATACGGCTGTCAGTCGGCTATGCGGGTTATTCTTGCGCCCAGGCGGTTGAGCCGCTCGTCTATGCGCTCATACCCCCGGTCTATCTGGTCGATATTCTGTATCCTGCTTGTGCCCCGGGCTGCCATTGCGGCTATGAGCATCGCTATGCCGGCGCGTATGTCGGGCGACACCATGTTGGTGGCGTTGAGGCTGTGCAGCTTGCCAGAGCCTATGACTGCGGCGCGGTGAGGATCGCACAGGATGATGCGTGCGCCCATGTCTATGAGCTTGTCTACGAAGAAGAGGCGGCTCTCAAACATCTTCTGGTGTATCAGCACGCTCCCCTTGGCCTGTGTCGCCACCACGAGGAAGATGCTCAGCAAGTCTGGCGAAAGCCCCGGCCACGGAGCGTCGGCGATGTTCATTATCGAGCCGTCGATGAACGTCTCTATCTCATACGAGTCGCCGGAATTGACGATGATGTCGTCGCCGTCTATCGTGAGGTAAATGCCCAGCCGCCCGAAGGCGTCGGGTATGATGCCCAGGTCAGGCACGCTCACGCCCTTCAGCCGTATGTCCGAGCCTGTCATCGCGGCTATGCCGATGAAGCTGCCCACCTCTATCATGTCAGGCAGCAGGCGGTGTGTCGCGCCGCCGAGTGAGTCCACGCCCTCTATGACGAGCAGGTTTGAGCCGATGCCCGATATTTTCGCGCCCATTCGCGTCAGCATGCGGCACAGCTGCTGTATGTACGGCTCGCACGCCGCGTTGTATATCGTTGTCGTCCCCTCGGCGAGCACGGCGGCCATTATCAGGTTGGCAGTTCCCGTGATAGACGCTTCATCGAGCAGCACATACGCGCCCTTCAGCCGTCCGTCGCACGATATGTCATAGATGTGCCTGTCGGCACGGTATCCGAAATTCGCGCCGAGCCGCGCCAGGCCGAGAAAGTGGGTGTCGAGGCGGCGGCGGCCTATCTTGTCGCCTCCGGGCTTGGGCAGTATGGCCTTGCCGAAGCGGGCGGTCATAGGGCCTATTATCATCACAGAGCCGCGCAGCGACTGCGCCTTGCGCACGAATGTGTCAGTGTGGATGTAGTCGATGTCGATGTCATCGGCCTGGAACTCGTATGTGTCGGCATTGAGCCGTGAGACCTTGACCCCCAGGTCCGCCAGCAGCGAGATGAGGTTGCGGACATCGAGGATGTCCGGTATGTTGGAGATTGTCACTTTCTGCGGCGTGAGCAGCGTGGCGCATATCACTTCCAGCGCCTCGTTCTTCGCGCCCTGCGGCACTATCTCGCCGCTGAGCCGGTGACCTCCCTCTACTATGAATGTACTCATGGTGTCTGTGCTTCTGTGGATGACGGCAGCGCCCTGCCTGTTATTTTTTCTTTTTCTTCTTGGACGTTTCCACCGGGGTCACGTCGCGGAACTCATGCAGGATGTACGTCTTGGGGTCGAGGACAATCCGCCCCTTGGAATACTCGGCCAGGTCGCGCAGTATCCGCGCATCGTCAACGCCCTCCCTGTTGTGCGCCAGCATGAGCTTCTTCATGTGGTGGGCTATCATGGAGATGAGCGCGTCCTTGTCCTCGCCGTCCTCCATTTCCGCCACACGGTCTATCATCAGCTGGATGTTGCGGCCGTAGAACCGGTGCGCTATCCGCTTGCCCCCGTAGCTTATCTTGTTGGGGCGAGGGTGCATCTCTTCCGCGCTCGAAACCTCGCAGGGGAAGTCGATGTCGAGCTTGAAGTCCGCGATGATGTTTATATGGTCCCACACCTTTCTCGAGCCGTCAACGCCGGTCACGAGCTCCGGGAACAGGCTCTCCATGATATGGGCTATGGTGTAGGCGCACCGTGTGCGTTCCTCGCGGTCGGGGATATGCACGCAGTAGTCTATCATCTGATGTATGTTGCGGCCGTATTCCGGCAGCTTCAGCGGTAGAAGTTGGGTATTGTATGGTACCATCTGGCTTGTTTCGTTTTTGCAAAGTTACAAATTTTGCGCGAATGTGCAAATTGCACACTCACGCTGTCCCTCATTTTCCCAGCACTCTGTTGCGAGGGGTTGTGGTCTGGTACTCCTTGCGGTAATAGGGCACGCTGTATGCCGGGTCGATGAAGCGGCTCTCGCGGAAAGCCTTTTCGGCAAGGGCCACCATGTCACGCGCATGAGCCTCTATGCCGTCTATCCAGTGCGCCTCTGGCGAGGTGATGACGGACTTGGCCTTGGCTGTCGCGTCGCCCATGAAGTAGGCCTTGCCGCCAGCTATAAGCTCTGCATACGAGCCGCTGTCGAGTATCATCGGCTGCGGAGGCAGCAGCTCGCGCAGCGCGAAATCGTATGCCGCCGTGTACACCTCCATGCGCCGTGCGTCCACCATTGGCACGAGTATCTCGTCCCCCTCCCAGTCCATGCTCCGGAACATTGCCTTGACCGCAAGCAGCTGCAGCGTGTCCACGCCTATCAGCGGCACGGACAGCCCCATGCACAGCCCCTTGGCCGTTGACAGCCCTATGCGAAGCCCCGTGTACGACCCTGGGCCCATGCTCACCGCGACGGCATCAAGCTTCATCTCCCGGCGGCTCATCTCATGCATGCACTTCTCGACAAACGGCGCAAGCCGCTCGGCGTGCTTCATCCCCTCCATGTCCTCGAGCTGGTACTCAACCATGCCGTCACGGCTGACGGCGACCGAGCAGATGCGCGAGGAGGTTTCGATGTTCAGTATAGTTGACATATTCGGTTGTTATCATTGGTTTGATGATGACTGCGGCTGCCCGGCACAGGCGGCGAATGCCTCCACGCAGCGGATGCCGTCGATTGCCGCCGAGACTATCCCCCCGGCATACCCCGCGCCCTCACCTGCCGGGTAGAGGCCGCGTATCTCCACATGCTGCATGTCCTCCGCCCGGCGAGGTATCCGCACAGGGCTTGACGTGCGCGATTCCAGCCCCACAAGCACTGCCTCCGGCGACAGGAAGCCCCGGCGCTGGCGGTCAAACACGCGGAAGCCCTCTTTAAGCCTCTCGGCGATGAACGGCGGCAGCAGCTCGTCCAGGCGTGCCGTATGCACCCCTGGCGCATACGAGCTGCGCGGAAGGCTTTCCGACAAGCGTCCGCGCACGAAATCCGTCATGCGCTGCGCCGGCGCGTTCAGCGTGCAGCCGCCCTGGCGGCAGAAGCTGCGCTCCAACTCCTCCTGCAGCGCCATGAGCTCGAGTGCGCCGTGCGGCGCGTACTCGGGGAAGTCCCCCGGGTGAACCTCTACCACCATGCCCGAATTTGCCCACTGCCCGGCACGAGCCGAGGCCGACATGCCGTTGACCACAAGGCCGTCAGGCGACGTCGCAGCCGGCACTATCACACCGCCAGGACACATGCAGAAACTGTACACGCCGCGTCCCAGTACCTGTGTGACAAAGCTGTATTCTGCCGCTGGCAGGTACTTGCCCCGCCCCTGCTGCGAATGGTACTGCAAGCAGTCTATCAGATGCTGCGGATGCTCCAGCCGCACGCCTATGGCAAGCCCCTTGGCCTCTATATGCACACCCGACGAGTGCAGCATGCGGTACACGTCGCGTGCGCTATGCCCCGTGGCGAGTATAACCGCATCGCCCCGGTACGCCCTGCCGTCAGCAGTAGTCACGCCTCGCGCCCTGCCGCCACTGACCGCCAACGCATCGACTCGGCTGTTGAAATGCACCTCGCCGCCGTGGCTGGTTATGGTCTCGCGGATATTGCGGATGACAGCGGGCAGCTTGTCGCTCCCTATGTGCGGGTGAGCGTCGATGAGGATGTCCTGCGACGCGCCGTGCCGGCACAGCAGCGACAGCACCTTCGTCACGCTGCCGCGCTTCTTGCTGCGCGTGTAGAGCTTGCCGTCGCTGTACGCGCCCGCGCCCCCCTCGCCAAAGCTGTAGTTGGTGTCAGGATCAACAGTGCCTTCTCGCGAGATTTGCGCCAGCTTCAGCCGCCGCGCCTCCACACTGTCGCCGCGCTCCAGAACCACCGGGCGGATGCCGAGCTCCAACGCACGCAACGCCGCGAACAGCCCCGCTGGCCCTGCCCCGACTATCACGATGCAGCGTCCTGCACTGCCCACATCCTTGTAGTCAGGCGTTTCGACATCCAGCGCGACACGGCTGTCATCGCCGCTGGCTACGCGCACCGTCAGGTTGACCCACACTCTCCGCTGGCGGGCGTCGATGCTGCGGCGCGTCACCGCCACACAGTTGACATCTCCGGCGGACAGCCCGCACCCTTGCGCAGCAAGAGCCTTCACCGCGTCAGGGTCGGCAGCCTCACGGGGAGAAACACGTATGTTGATGTCCTGTACCATTGCAGTCGCGTTTAGAACCGCAAAGTTACTCAAAATCGGCGACAACGCCGACATGCACGCCGACATTTCTCGATTTCACCACAGCAAAGCAAGAGCTGTTAACCCTGTTAACCTCGCGTTAAC